>CACZTQ010000034.1 GCA_902784155.1 Oscillospiraceae bacterium | reverse complement strand
TTTTTACTTTGACTGTTTTCAATGAAATATATGGGTATGCCGCGCGGGAAACCGCGCGGCATTTTATCGTGAAGTATGTTGTTTTATGCTCCGCATATCCTGTGGCGGGCTACAGATTGTCGGTCTCGCCTGTCGGCTCGGTCGGCGCTTCTGCCTGCGGCAGAGGTGTCCACCGGACACCCGCGCCCCTACGGAGTTAAACTTTACCGTCATAATACACTCGGAGCGCGAAGCGCGACCCTTAACTGCTAACTGCTAACTGCTCACTGCTAACTGCTGACTGATTCCCCTGCATCAATGCAGTCTCTGAAGTAACGCCGTATAGTCTGTTTCCGTGTCGGGAACGATTCCGCCTTTACTGTCACGGCGGAGCCAGCGGGGGTAGTTTTCAAATGTATCCGTTGTTGCCTGACCTTCGTTATAAAGCAGAGTGAGCGTCATTCTGTCAAGGCTGTCGCCCCAGGCGCTGTGCGTGAGGCCTTTTATAAACCAGGTCTGCTCCGGGAACATACAGGTTGAAGCGTCAATGCCTTTTTCGGGAGAAATATGCTCGTGGAGAACCGGCTTGTCAAGCTTCAGCTCTTCCCCGTGCGGGGCGCAGGTTGCCCCGAATGACGCGTATTTCGTGTCGATGACCGTATCGCTCTCGTTAACCCAGGAATCGGTCATAAACATCCCGTAATAACCGTATCTCGCAATTACATAGAGGTTCGCGTCCTCATTGATTTTATTGAGCGTTTCGGCTTTGAAAGGTCTTATCTTTTCGTCAAATTCCCTGACCTTTGCCTGAAGGCCGCTTCTGTCCGTCGGGTCGTTTTCATAGACGAAGCCGAAGACATAGTCATAGGCCTCCTGCGCCTTTTCATCGGGGACCATCGACCAGATGCTCAGCCACCCTCCGAAGAGCGGGACGAGAGACTGACCTATCCTCTGCATACCGATTTTTTCAATCAGCCTGTTTGTGAAGCGGCAGAGTCCGTCGGTGATTTTTGTCTTATAAAGAGCGTCAAAGAGGAATGAGAGGAAGCCGGCGCTGCCGGAATTCTCCGTTGAAGCCTTGAGAAACTCGGTCAGGGCGTCATCTCTGAAAACGATATTGCCCGTAAAGAGATCGCCCGTATAATCCTCGCCGAAAACAGCGGTGGAGTTATACATCCAGCTTCTTATTTTTGAGGTGCCGTAGAGGCGGGCGTAGGTCGTGAGAATGACTCCGCCGTAGCTGTGAGCCTCGGCGACAATCTGTTCGCAGCCCGAGCAGTCGAGCACATAGTCTATGAAATCATTGAGCTGCGCGGCAACCTCGATGGGGCTTATACGCCAGTCATAGACAAAATCGACCTTTGAGCTCTTGTTTATCGATTCGGCGGGAGGATATGACCATCTGATTCCCGTCTTGTTGTGAACTGTGCCGTCGGGAGCGAGCTCTATCTCGGAGAAAAGCTTATCCACAAGAGGAAAGACCTTGTCTCCGAAGGCCTTGTAATCGCGGGTAATCAGAAGCAGGCCGAGATGCGGCAGGGCCTTGAAAACCGTGCTCACAATATCATTTGCCGCGGGCGGCCAGGCGAGAGGCGAATCCTCGTCGGACGGGTCGGCATATATTGACGAGCCCATAAATCCGTGAATAAATACATAGGGGCAGTCACGCTCCGGCTCCTCCGCTTTTGCGGCGTAAACGCAGTTCATCGAGAAGAGCATCGCGGCTATGAGCGCCAGCGCGGCGGCGACTTTGAATTTTTTCATTTCAATACCTTCTTTTTCACCATCAGATAAACGGGATAATCCATCCCTTTACCCGTTAATAATATCAAATCATCTTTTTAAAATCAATATATTTTACATAAAAACAGTTGACATTTAAAAGGCGTGACAATATAATTAATTCATAAGTATATGGGAGATGAACCGCATGAAAAGGTCAAAGCATTTTCCGTTGCTTATATTTCTCTTGATTTTGCTCACATTTACAGGATGCACCGACAGAGATCTCTCTGCAATGATAGGCAGAGAGCCGTCTTTTGTCACAAGCAAAGAAAGCCTCACCGGTGAAAAACTGATAACCGGCCTTACAGAGCTGCTCCGGGAAGAAGAGACGGATGCTTCCTCCCCGAAGGCAGAGACCTCGTCAAAGCCGGAAGTCACCACCAAGGTTGAGTCGGGCGAAGCCACGCTGACGTCAAAAAGATACAACACTCTTGACATTCCGGCCTCCTCTTCGGAAGAGACAACCGGCAGCAGCTCCTCCCTGCTTTCATCAATCGATACGGCCGGTTCCGCCACAACGGAAAAAGTCTCATCCTCGCGAATCAGATTATCCGACATTTTCAGAACAGACAGACTGTCAAACCCCGTAACTCAAAAAGAGGCGCACGGCAGCGAATTCTTTAACGACGCCGTCTTTGTGGGTGACAGCATCACCGTCGGGCTCGAGTATTACGTAAGAAACGAGCGCAAGGCGGGCAGAGAATGTCTGGGTACTGCGCAGTTCCTCTGCGCGGGCAGTATGAGCTACACAAATTCGCGCGGGCAGGTCGGCGCGGCGCATACGATACACCCCGAATACAACGGGCAGGAGGTCCTCATTGAGGACGGTATCAAGCAATGCGGCGCAAAGAAGGTCTTTCTCATGCTCGGCATGAATGACTTTCTTGCCTATAATATGGACAAAGTAAAGAGTAATATAAGGGACACCATAGATAAAATCAAATCAGTTAACCCCGATGTCAGAATCTATATCGAATCCGTAACGCCCATAACAAACGGCAAGGAGCACGACAATTTCACCAACGCAAATATAGATTCTTTCAATCAGATTCTCAGGGGTATCGCGGGCGAATACGGCCTGCGTTTTGTGGATATCAATTCCCAGCTCAAGGGCTCCGACGGCTATTTAAGACCCGAGTATTGCGGAGACAACGGCGAGAAGGGAATGGGAATCCACATGAGCGCTTCGGGCAGCAAAGCCTGGATAAACTATCTCATAAATAATTTCTGACAGCGCGCCGCGTGGCGTTTTCATATAATATTCGGAGGACAATATGGTATTTTCAAGCTTGATGTTTATGTTTGTATTCCTGCCTGTTGTCCTCCTCATATACTATCTGCTTCCTGCAAAATTCAGAAATGCATTTTTGCTGGTTGCGGATTTGTTTTTTTACGGGTGGGGCGAACCGGTTCTCGTTTTGCTGATGGTCTTTTCCATCCTGATAAACTACGCCGCCGGTCTGCTGATAGGCAAGGCGGAGGATAAGAAGAAAAAGAAACTGATTCTTATCGCCTCCGTTGTCATAGATTTAGGCCTGCTGGCTTTCTTCAAATACGCCGGATTTATTTCGGAAAACCTTAAAATCATACTCCCCTTCCTCAATATAAAGGTGCTTGAGATTCCCCTTCCCATCGGCATCTCGTTTTACACCTTCCAGATTATGTCCTACACAATCGATGTTTACAGGGGCACAGCGGCCGTTCAGAAGAACCCCGCATCATTCGGCACCTACGTCTCACTCTGCCCTCAGCGCATCGCGGGCCCGATTGTCAGATACAGGGACGTTGACGCTCAGCTCACCGGAAGGCACGAAAACGCGGAGCTCTTCGCAAAAGGAATCCGTCTGTTTATGACGGGCCTTTCCAAAAAAATCCTGCTCGCGAACCCGATGGGTCTGCTGTGGGACACAATGCGCGCGACACAGGGAAGAGGCGCGCTCGGCTCCTGGGCGGGCATCATCGCCTACTCCCTTCAGATTTATTTTGACTTCAGCG
>CACZTQ010000033.1 GCA_902784155.1 Oscillospiraceae bacterium | reverse complement strand
GACAGGCTTGTGGTTATAGAAAAGGGAAGAATAGCAGAGGTGGGAACACACCGCGATCTTCTGCTGCAGAACGGTATCTATGCAAGGCTTGTAATGGCTCAGCGGCAGACTTCCAAACTCAGCTGATGTTTCAGACGGAATAATACAAAAGAATAAAGCGGGATATGTCCGCATGCAAAAAAGGTGCCTGATCAGAATAGAATCAGGCACCTTTTTCAAACGGTATTCAGTCAGGTCAGATGACAAGAAAGCTTTCGGCTTCTTCCCTTGTCAGACTGCCGGGAGATGAAATGAAATTCTTTGGCACGGCTTTTTCCCATCTTGCCGAATAAATACGGGCATCCTCAGGAGAAATGGATACTCCTTCGAGATTTACAAGGTCCGATATTACTTCTTTGACCATGTCGGAATCGTCTGTCATACGGATAAACTCACTGAATTTTTCCGGAGAAAAGATTCTGCATCTGTCAAGGAAATGACCGGCAAAGGCGGCGCAGGCCATTCCGTGAGGAATGCCGAAGTTCTCTGTCAGAACATAGCCCAGGGGATGGGGGAACGCAGTGCCGCAGGTGTTGATGACAAGACCTGCATATATTGAACCGTAATAGAGAGAATCTCTGAGAGAAGGATCAACGGATTTGTCTTTGCTTATCTGTTTCAGACATGCGTAGAGATCGGGAATGCATTTTTCTGCAAACAGTCTGACAACGCCTTCGCATTTTTGCGTGAAGAAACCTTCGTAAGCGTGCGCAAAAGCGTCAAGAGCAGTGGACACGGTCGCCTTATACGGAAGAGAATAAGTGTATTTCGGGTCGCAGTAGGCTATTCTCGCATAGCAGTCAGGGCCTTTGACACTTTTTTTGATTCCCGTTTCATCATTTGTAAGGACTGATACTGCGGTTACCTCGCTTCCGGTGCCCGCCGTAGTGCCTATCAGAGCAACGGGCAGGGGAGGAATACAGCCCTTGTCTTTGCCGTATATATCGGCCGGAGCGAAGGCGGGATTCGTTGCATAGAAAGCTATCGCCTTTGACGCGTCCTGCGCGGAGCCGCCGCCGATGCCGAGTATAAACTCCGCTCCTGTTTCAGCGGCTTTTCTTCCGGCTTCCCAGCAGCTTGAAATCAAAGGGTTCTCTCCGATTCCGTCATATACGGCGTAACCGATATTTTCTTTATTCAGTGCTTCGATTGCGTCTGCCAAAGCGCCTGATTTTTTCGCGCCGCTTTTGCCTGTAACGATAAGGCATTTTGAGCCGAGCGCGGATAAAAGCGCGGATTTTTCAGTTACGGCATTATGACCGTAAACACAGTGAACGGGCATAAAAACATCATAAGTCATTTCTTTCACCTCGGTATTGATTATATGTTATATCCCGAAAAAACTCAACACATTTTTATTTAAACATTGCATATTTATTTAAAATGTAGTATTATATTTTATATCTTTAATTCAAGGTTGACTTATGAAGAAAAAAATCCTCATTATTATTCTTGCCGTCATAGCTGTCTGCGCCGTTTGCGCGGCTGTATATTTTTCGCATTTCAACAGCTCATCGACCGAGTTTTTTGCGATGGATACATATAACAGTGTAAATGTTACGGGAGCAGATCACAAGAAAGTTTGCGAAGGCATCAAAGCCGAAGTCAATAATCTTGATAAAAACTTTCTCTCGCGTCAGAGCAAAGACAGCTCGATTTCCGCTCTTAACCGTGATCACGGCGGCAAGCTTTCAGACAGGTTTTTCGATTATATCAGAATACTGCTTGATGTTTACACAACGAGCGGCAAAAAGTTTGATTTCACTCTCGGAGCGGTCAGCGATCTCTGGGGCTTCGGTAAGGAAGCGAAAGTCCCCGTTGCCGGTGAGCTTGAATCCGTTCTTTCTCAGACGGGCGCAGGGAAAATTCTTCTCGACGGTCATTTAGTCAGCTTTCCCGAAGGGATAGTTCTCGATTTCGGGTCTGTCGGCAAAGGAATCGCTCTCGACGTTATCCGTGACGATATACTGAAAGAATCGCATATATCCAAAGGCGTTATCTCTCTCGGCGGCAGCGTGCTCACTTACGGTAAAAAAGATTTCAGAGTAGCGATAAGCTCTCCCTCCGGCCCGGGCGTTATGGGTGTTTTAACTCTTCCCGAATGCTGTGTTTCCACCTCCGGGACTTATGAGAGATATTTTGAAGAGGACGGGAAACGCTACCATCATATTCTCGACCCTGAAACCGGTTATCCGGTTGATAACGGGCTTGTCAGCGTTACCGTTGTTTCTCAGAGCGGAATTCTTTCCGACGCTCTTTCAACCGCCTGCCTTGCCTGCGGCCTCGATGACGGAATGGCTCTTGCCGAGAGATACGGATGCGACGCCGTTTTTATCGACAGCGAAAAAAATGTTTATATAACCGAAGGTCTTTCGGATAAAATTGAGATTACCGATAATACATACAAACTGAAGAATGAATAAATTACTGAAGAAAACCGATGTTATAATTATTATCGCGATTGTTCTCGCGGCGGGATTGCTTATCTTGTTCCTCAGCTCGGCAAAAGGTCCGCGTACTGCCGAAATCTCGGTTAACGGAGAGACGGTCGAAAGAATCAATCTCGATAAGGTAACCGGGAGGACCGAAATCAGACCGGGCACCGATCCCGAAACAGTTATCGTTGCTGAAGACGGGAGCATTCGTTTTGATTCCGCCGGCTGTCCCGATAAAATCTGCGTTTCGACCGGGAAGCTTTACAGACCGGGAGATACAGCGGTATGTCTCCCAGCCGGAACCGTCATCACCGTCAAGGGCGGCGGTTTTGACGCGGTTACTTATTGATTATG
>CACZTQ010000032.1 GCA_902784155.1 Oscillospiraceae bacterium | reverse complement strand
TATTGTTACCAGCATTGCTCTTTTTTCCGTAAACGGGAGGAGGCGGGAGGGGAATTTCTTTGCGCCGGCTTCGAAGGCAACGAGAATTCTGCCGTCAACGCATTCGATATCTTCGCTCATTCTCGGCAGGGTCATTTTGCCCTCGGCGCGGTTTGAGTCGAGATAATACAGAGGTATCTTATTTCCGTCAAGCTCAAATTCGCCTTCGGCCTTTCCGCTCATATCGTAAATCCTGAATTCCGAATTTGCGGCGCCGGCCGAGATTGAGCAGACCGCCTTTCCTTCGGGAGTTGCGGCGAAGCCCTGCACCTTGTCGCAGATTGACCAGGCGGCGACGGGGGCGGTCATATCAAGACCGTATTCGCTTTCCGGGCTGACCGCGTAACCGAAAACGAGCGCCTCATATCTGCTGCCGTCGGGAGTGTCTAGCGCGTGGGATGAATCGGTTTCATAACCGTCCGCGTGATATTCGCCGACATAGAGGGTTTTGCCATCGCAGGAGCAGAAGGATGAATTGCAGGGTACGGGCACGCTTCCTGTAAACGTTACCGATTCGCCGTCCTTCGCGTTTAGGATGTCGCTCTTTTTCATTATAAATAATTTACTCGCGTTGCTGATATAGACGTAATCTCCCGCGCAGGTTATTCCGCCCGCGTGGCCGCCGTAGTCACTGCCGTCCTCTCTGCGCAGCGTAATCATCCTGACTTCGTCCCCGCTGACCGTGTAGATACGCGAGGGCGTGTCGTCGGACATATATCCGCAGAAGACAAACATATCTTCATCCGCGAAATAAGTTGAGCCCTGGGGCACAAACGCGGTTTCAAGGCCCGGGATATTTGCGGCGGGCTCGGAGTTTTTTGCGTAGGCGGGGTAGAATATACCCCAGAAAAACGAGGATATAAACGCGATGACCGCCGCGAAAGCCGCGAGCGGAGCCGTATTGTTTTTTGAATTACTCATAGCCGTACTCTCCCTGAATATTATTATATTTATATTATATTCCTAATTATACACACACCGGCGGAATAATCAATATCCGTTGAAAAGCAAAAAGACGGCCGCAGCCGTCTTTTTCGCTTGCCCGGTAAAAATCAGAATCCGAAAGGATTGTTGCCTGAGTTGCCGTTGCCTCCGCCGTAGAAATACTCGAACGGATCAATGACACGCTGTGTGGTGGCCTGAACGGAATCTCCCTTATCCTCAACAAGGGTAACGGTAACATCGAAGGTCTCAATTTCGTAGTTGCTGCCCACTCTGCACAGCGTGAGAGCGAGTCTGTCTCCGACCTTGCCGTTATCAATCAGCTCGAGGAGGACGTCGGCTGTTGTGAGGTCCTTGCCGTTGACCGCGATAATCATATCGTATCTCTGGGCCTTGGTTCCGTTGAGAGACGATTCGCTGTCAATCTGATTGATGATAAGAGTTCCTGCGGGCAGGCCTTTCACGCGGGCTATCATATTATACTGGGTACTTGCTGTGACAGGATAATATGTGATACCGAGCTTGGGTCTGTTGGGAATATAACTGTACTGAATGAGGTCGTCTATGATTTCCTTGGCCGAGGTGATGGGAATCGCAAAGCCCATACCTTCATAGCTGGAGCTCGCAATCTTTTGCGAGTTGATTCCGATAACCTGACCGTATTCGTTGATGAGCATACCGCCCGAGTTTCCGGGGTTGATTGCCGCGTCGTGCTGGATGCACTTCATCGTGTAGCCGATTTCACTGCTGACAGGTCTGTTTATGGCGGACACAAAACCGCCTGTGAATGAGCCGAAGAATTCAACGCCGCCGGGATTGCCTACCGCATAGACGGGGTCGCCGATTGCGAGAGCGTCGGAATCGCCGAATTCAGCCGCCGTGAGGCCGGTCTTTTTAATCTTGACAACTCCGATATCCGTTCTTGTGTCGTAGCCGACAATATCCGCGTCGTAGGAGTCGCCGTCCTCTGTCTGGACGGTAACCTTAATCCCCGCCGTATCTATAACGTGAGCGCAGGTGATAATATAGGTGTAGGTCCTTGTGCTGTCCTCGCCCATTATTATACCGGAGCCCTCTCCGCTGGCGGACGATGAATTGCTGCTGTAAACAACGATGCCGACATTGCTTGCCCTGACCTTTTCGGCTATCTCTTTGGGGGTGAGGCTTCCGCTTGCGGACGCCGCCTTTTTGCCCGTAGGCTTACCGGAAATCGTCAGCTCGGCGGTGTCTCCCGTGGTGCGCTCATCGGCGCCTTTCTCAATCGCCGTTTCGTTCCTTGTTTTGTTTAAAATGGATGTGACGCCGACGCCCAGAGCAAAGACCAGAACGAAGGCGAGAATCATCATAAAGACTTTTTTGCCCTTTTTCTGCGGCTGCGCGGGAGCGGGCTGCTGTGAATACGGGCTGCTGTACTGCCCGTAGGGCTCATTGCGCGGCTGTGAGTAGGGCTGACTGTACTGCTGATTATACTGCCTGCCGTAGGGGCTCTGAGATGAATCCTCATAGGGGCGGCTGTATTCGCTGTTTGCGTAATTCACATACCCGGTCTGAGCCGGTTCCTCCTGCGCGGGGGCGGAAGCGCCTTCCTGCGCTCCGGAATCTATATCCTCATAGGCTTCGCTTCGGGGCTCCTCCGGGGAAGCGCCTGCGCTTTCATAATAATCGCCCGCGGGCGCGGTGTATTCTGCGCTTTCCTCTCCGTTGCCGGCGGCACTGCCTGCATCGGCGGGATTTCCGGACTCAATGTTTTCTCCGCTGAGCGGAGCGCTGTTTTCTTCAGCAGGGATGTTTCCCGTTTCTTCCGGCTCGGGGACTTCGCCGGTATATCTGCCGTTTTCGTCAAACATACGTTTACCTCCTGTAAGACTTCTTACGGTATAAATATAGACTCCGAATTTTAAGATAATTTGAACAACAGTTTAAATAAGTGTTATTTTTGAAAATAAAAACAGCGGAAGCACGGGGCCCGCAGGCCTGTGATTCCGCCGTATTTATTCTTTATATTTACTGAACGGGGAGGGAGAATATGAATTCGGTATATTCCCCGACCTCGCTGCGCGCGGCTATGTGACCGCCGTGAAGCTCGACGATTGTCTTGCAAAGATAAAGCCCGAGGCCCGCGCCCTTGACGTCATAGCTTCTCGATTTATCCTGCTTATAGAATCTCTCAAAGACCTTCTCAATCTCATCGGGAGGTATTCCCTTGCCGCTGTTTCTGATTTTGATGATGATTTTCTCCGCGTCGCGTTTTGAGCTGACTTCAATATATCCGCCTGCCGGAGTAAACTTGACGGCGTTGTCGATAAGATTGTAAACGACCTGGTTTATCATATCCTTATCGGCAAACACTTCGTTTTTATCAATCACATCGAGACCCTTTATCTCGATATTCTTCTCATCAATCTTCTGCTCGAAATTGAGGAGAGTGCGGAAGAGCATCTCGCTTATATCGAAATTCACGGGCTTAATGTCGAGCTTGCCCGCCTCGATTTTGCTCAGATTCAACATTCCCGTAACAAGTCTCGAGAGTCTCTTGACCTCATCCGAAACGATTTTGAGATAGATTCCCTGCTCGTCTTTGGGGATGGTGCCGTCGAGGATGCCGTCGATGAATCCGCTTATAGAGGTCATCGGGGTTTTAAGCTCGTGAGAGACGTTTGAGACGAAGCTACGCCTTGACGATTCGAGGTCGGCGAGGTCCTTCGCCATACTGTTGAAGGAATCCGCGAGCTCGTCAATCTCCGTGCGCGAGCGGCTCCTGACGTTTATCCTCTGGGAGAAATCCCCGTTTGCGTACTGCTTGGCCGCCTGCGACATCTGGCGCAGGGGCTTTACCATATTGAAGGTGGAGAGATAGACGAGAATAAAGGATAATATAAATGAAAGCAAAAATGAGAAAAGGAAAAGGACGAAGATTGTTCTCACATAGGGAAACAGACCCGTGGCGATTGGCTTTGTGCCTATGGCGGCGCCTCTGAGCTCCTCGCCCGACATTATCGGCAGCGCGACAATGAAGCTCTGATTCAGAAGCTGGCCGTCGAGGTCTCCTCCGTTTGACTTATACGCTTCGCCCTTTCGCAGCTCTTCCATTATATCTTCGGGGATGGAGAGCCGGCCGTGAACGAGACAGTCGCCGTCGCTGTTGATGAGACCCGTATTCCTTATCAAATCCTTGCAGTAAACCACCCTGCCCCACTCGTTGACTATGAAATAATCGGAGTCGGTGGCGTCCGAGAGCTGAAGCAGGTTGTTGCAGATCATTATAGTCGTGTTTCTGCCGAAGCCCTCGAGGTAGTTTGAAGTCAGCAGCTCCTCGGTGCTGCTCTGTATATTGGCGGTGTTTTCGGAGAGCATCTGCATACGCTCATTCATCCAGACGCCCGACACCAGGAGCATAAGCCCTGCGCCCGAAAAGATGAAGGCGATGAGGATGATTGACATCGTTATCACGAAATGCTTCCTGAAAAGCCCGGATTGTCTTCTTGTCTTCACTTTGTATCACTCCGGTTGAATTGATGCTTAACTGTCAAACAGAGCCCGCTGAGTCTGAACTCTGCGGGCTCCGGTGAATTGCCTGCCGGTTACTCCGTGGTCGCGAACTTATAGCCGACGGACCAGACTGTCTTGAGCTCCCATTTGTCGGAAACTCCCTCAAGCTTTGCGCGCAGCCTCTTGACGTGAACGTCAACGGTTCTCGAATCACCGTAATAGTCGAATCCCCAGACCTCGTCGAGGAGCTGGTCTCTCGTGAAGACCCTGTTGGGGTTGCTCGCCAGGTGATATATAAGCTCGAGCTCTTTGGGCGGAGTGTCAATCTTTTTGCCGTCAACGATAAGCTCATAGTTTGTGAGGTTGATAATCAGTTTGTCGTATCTGACCTCTTTAATATCCTGCTTCTCGCTGCTGCCGCTTCTGCGCAGGACGGCCTTGACTCTCGCGATAACCTCTTTGGGCTCAAAGGGCTTGACGATATAGTCATCCGCGCCGAGCTCAAAGCCGAGCACCTTGTCGAAGGTCTCGCCCTTGGCGGTAATCATGATAATCGGCTTTTCGGAAAACTTCCTGACCTCTCTGCAGACCTGCCAGCCGTCAAGGAGCGGAAGCATAATATCGAGAACCATAAGGTCCGGCTCTTTTTCTTTAAAAAGCTTTACGGCGTCGGCGCCGTTATTCGCGGTTGTGACCTCATAGCCTTCCTTTTCAAGGTAGAGTCTGAGCAATTCGCAGATATTGCTGTCATCATCGACAACGAGTATTTTTTCAACAGCCATAATAACCCTCCCGTTTTCAGATTAATTCCATTATACATGGGAATATAGAATTTTTGTGAATTCAAAAATAAAGATTTATGAATTGCTGTTATTTCACCGAAAACCTGAATATTGTCGTGCTCTCGAATTTTTCGCCCGCGTCGAAGGTGCACTGCGGGAACTCCGGCATATTCGGAGTGTTGGGATAATACTGGGTTTCGAGGCAGAAGCCGCAATACTGTGTGAGCATCTCTCCGCCCTTGCCCGGTCTTGTGCCGTCAAGGAAATTCGCGCAGTAGAGCTGGACGCCGGGAAGGTCGGTGAATACCTCCATCATCCTGCCGCTTGAGGGGTCGCAGGCAACCGCGGCGGGGCCGTCGCCCTCGTTGAGGCAGAAGTTGTAGTCATAGCCTCTGCACTGTCTGAGCTGGTCGTCATCCGCGCCTATATCCCTGCCGATGGGCTTCGCCTGTCTGAAATCAAACGGGGTGCCCTCGACGGGTCTGATTTCGCCTGTCGGGATGCTGGCGGAATCGGTCGGGGTGTAGGCGTCGGCGTTTATCATAAGCTCGTGAGAGAGGATATCGCCCTTGCCCGCGAGGTTGAAATAGGCGTGATTCGTCATATTGATAACTGTCTTTTTGTCGCTGACAGCGGAATAGTTTATCTCGAGGGAATTATCCTCGTGCAGGGTGAATGTAACTTTGAAATCCACTTTTCCGGGGAAGCCTTCGGCTCCGTCGGGGCTGGTATAGGTCATCTCGAGGCAGTTGTCGTCTGTGATGAGCGCCTTCCATACCGCGTGAGAAAGCTCTCCGCCGCCGTGAAGGCAGGTGATTCCCTTCTCGTTTTTCACAAGATCATATTCAACGCCGTCGAGGGTGAATTTACCCTGAGCGATACGGTTGGCGTATCTGCCGACGGTGAGCCCCTGATAATTCGAATACTTCTCGTGCCCCTCAATGGTGTCGAAGCCCTTGAGGACATCGGCGAATTCGCCGTTTTTATCCGCAACGAAAATGCTGTTGACGGCGGCGCCGTAGGTGATGATGTCAACGCGCATATCATTGCTGTTGCTCAGGGTGAAAAGGTCAACCTTTCTGCCGTCTGACGTTGTGCCGAATTCCTTTTTGACTATCATATTGTCTCTCCTCCGGAAACGGATTATTCCTCGCCGTTTCCTATATTCATTATATAATATCTGCCTCTGCGCGCCGTGGCTCTGCCGAACTGTATCGCGCGCTCGGGGCATCTGTTTATACAGGCGGTGCAGTGCTGGCAGCGTTTGCTGAGCCAGACCGGCCTGCCGTTTCTTATCTCAATGGCCCTGTCGGGGCAGACCTTCGCGCAAAGGCCGCAGCCGGTGCAGTTGCCGTCGGCCCTGTAAAACAGAGTTGTCCTGAACAGGCCGTAAAAAGGATACATAACAAAGGTGAGCAGCCTCTTTTTGAAGCCCGGGCTCCTGTATCTGCCCTGCGAAATAATCGCCTGAGCGGTCTTGTCGAGCTTTGAATCCGCCCTGCGCAGAATCTCCCTTGCCTCTTCGCTGCCCGAGGGATTATACGCGATTACGTAGTTGTCGGGCATTTTGAGCGAAATGCTCAGGTCCGGCTCCCTGCCGAGAGCGCGCGCGAGCATCTCATCCGCCGCGGCGGTCTCCGCGCCGCAGGTGATGACGCAATAGACATAGCTGCCCAGCGCCTCCCTTATCTGAGGGTGGGAGGCAAACCGCTTCACCATTTCGGGAAGACCGGAATAATATACGGGAAAAACGAATCCGGTCACATCCTTTTTCCCTTCAACGGATTTTACCGTACCGTTGTAAATCGAAGCGATATTCACACAGGTATCGTCCGTCAGGCGGGCAAGCTTCTCCGCCGCGTAACGGGAATTCCCCGTGCCTGAAAAATAATAAATCATCTGAGCTCCTCCTCAAACAGATTCCACGGAAACATATCCGGGGGAGGCTTGAGAGTGAAATTCATTCTCTCTCCCGTTACGGGGCGGTCAAAGCCGAGAGAATACGCGAAAAGCGCAAGCTCTCCCCTTCCTCCGCCGTATAAGCTGTCGCCGTAAACGGGCATTGAACGTGATGAAAATTGTATTCTTATCTGATGGGTTCTCCCTGTATAAAGCCGTATGTCGGCGAGGGAGAGCCCCTGGTTTTCGCCGAGAATCCTGTAGGTCAGGCGCGCGGGCTTCGAGCCCTCCTCGCCCTCGCGGGCAATGCGCGTGATATTGCGGCGGGCGTCTCTCACAAGCAGGTCGCTCAGCTCCCCTTCTTTTTCTGCGGGAGCTCCCTTGAGCACGGCGTAATACTTCTTCTCAAAACCGCCCTCTCTAATCTGAGCGCTGAGCGCGGCGGCTGCCTGCGCGGTCTTTGCATAGACCATAACTCCCTGCGTTTCCCTGTCGAGGCGGTGAACGGTAAAGAGCTTTTTGCCGGGGAAGAAAGCGCTCACGCATTTCGCTCCCGCCTGCTCCGTTTCGCTGACAACTCCGCGGGGCTTCAGAATAACGAGGATTGACTCATCCTCATAAAGCTCAGTCATCGCCGGCGGTCTCCGCTGCCCTGTCGATGGTGAGGGCGAGCCCCTCAAACATCAGAAGAAACTGGCGCAGAATCTCATCGGGCGTCTCGCTCATACCCGTCCTGTACCACTCGGAAAGGCATCCGCTTATGGCGTAGTGGTAAAACGAAACCAGGAAATCGAGAGTCTGCTCGGGAACATTCTTGCCCTCCGCGAGCTCGTGAACGTAATCATTGAGTATCATCTTGCTGCTTTTGAATATGTAGGTTTCGAGATACTCATAGCTGCGTGAGGCGCAGATGTTATTCATTATTTTTTTGTTGTTATACGCTTTTTCAAGCATATTCGAGAAGCCGATGAGCCAGCGGAAGCCCTTGCTGTGGGTTTCGACAATCTGGCTCTCCGTAACGGAAAAGATTTCCTCGAGCATCTCATACATATCGCTGTAATAATAGTAGAAGGTGTTTCTGTTGACATTCGCCTTCTCCACTATATCGCGCACGGTTATCTTGTCAAAAGGCTTCTGCCTGAGCAGCTCAAGGAAGGTCTTGTAAATAAGCTCTTTTGTGGTTGTCGCCATAAAGTCACCGCCTTTGATAATAATTGCGACGGGTGTCTGCCTGTTTATTCTCCGTTTGCGAGAGCCTCTCTCTTTGCCGTCACGGCGTCGAGCACCTCTCTCTTGAATCCGCCGTAAATCTTGTATCCCGAGGCGAAAATGATATGGGATATTATCAGCATTACGGGCGGAACTATGAACATCATAAAGGATATGGCGTTATTCGCGCTCCTGTTGACGACGGTCTGAGTCTGACCGCCGCTGAAATCATACTTCGTGAGCACGAAGGCGGAATACATTATTATTGACTGCAGGGTATATGCCATCTTCTGAAGGAAGCCCTTCATCGAGAAGGTGAGGCTCTGGTTTCTCGTGCCGAGTTTGTATTCGCCGTAATCGACTATATCCGCGAGCATAACGGTCTGATTGACAAACATCGAGCCGATGCCTATCGAGGCGATAAGATAGCAGATTCCCAGGGCAAGGACATTGCCGCCGAAGAGATAGCCGACAACCGCCATTCCGATATATCCCGCCGTCGCCGCGGTGAGCGAGAAGCGGTAGGTCGCCCTGTTTGACATAAACTTGTCGCAGATGGGGATAACCAGAATCGAGAGCACCGAGCCGACAGAGCCCAGAAGATTGAATTTTGACTGGAGCGTCAGGTCGCCTCTGACCTGAAGGAAGTAGTAGCTGCTGATGCCCGATGTCATATAGTAGCCGCAGTTTGAAATCATCGCGAAGAGCATGAATATGAGCAGCTGGTCGTTGTGCCTGATAACGCCGAGCGCCTTGCGGAATGAGAATTTCTCACCCTTGTCGCCGTAAACGGTCTCTTTGGTGCTCGCGACGCTTATCGCGGCAAAGAGCACCAGCGCGGCGGCGGCAATTATGCTCCAGATTCCGAAGCCCTTGCTGAGAGCTTCGGCGCCGAGCTCGTCAAGATTCTTGCCCGACTCGCCCGCGAATTTCACGACCACTATCGAGGTGAATATCGAAACGATTCCCTGACCGAGACCCGAGAAGGTCCTCGCGATGGTCGAGACAAGGTTTCTGTCCTTCTCCTCCGTGGCGAAGGTCGGTATCATACTCCAGAATGGGATATCCGCGAGAGTGTTTGTCATACCCCAGAGGATATAGAATACAGCGACCATAATATACACGCCGGCCGTCCCCGCGTTGAATCCAGCGATGTTGAAAAGGAGCGAGAGCACTATCGCGTTGAATACGGCGCCTGTGATTATCCACGGCCTGTATTTGCCCATCTTTGTATTGGTCCTGTCAACTATCGAGCCCATCATCGGGTCGTTGACGCCGTCCCAGATACGGGCGATGGGGGCGAGTATGAGCAGGAAGAGGGGGCTGATTTTAAGCGCGTTTGTGAGATACAGGGAGAGGAACGAATAGAACAGACCGTAGCTCAGGTCCAGACCTATCGCGCCCACTCCGTATCCGATTTTTTCTCTCAGAGGAACTTTTTTCATAAGCGGCATCCTTTATCCGTTTATTTGAGTGTCAAATCACCTTGCCGAAAAGTCTCATAACGGGGGTGAACAGAATGAGGAAGAACTGTATGATTCTCCAGGTGATTTTGAGATTCTGATTCGAGAGAAGGCCCGTGAGCACGCCGTCGAGAAGCCCTCCGGCTTTTTCGTACGGCTTCTTTGCCCCTTCGGATTTTGAGATGCCGAAGGAATCGACCTTCTTCGCCTGACCGTCAATTACCTGATAGGCGTCATAATAGAGCTTTCCGCCGTCAACGGTAATCGCCGAGAACATGGGATAATCGTTGCTTACCACACATTCGGGAGAAGCGAAGTAGCTGTCGGTCTTATCCTGCCCGACCTCCTGATACTCCTTGACGCCCGCCGAGCAGATAATCGAATAGACCGTGCCGCGCGGGTCAAGCTTCATATCGTATTCGCTGCCGTTATAGGTTTCCTTCTCCGTCTGAACCGGCACGGCGGCGTTTCTGTCCATAACTCCGGTGCGGGTATAGACGTGATTGTGACCTTCAAGCACAAGGTCAACGCCGAGATAGGGCAGCAGACCCGCGAGCTGATTCCTGAGATTCACGGTCTCCTTGTCCTTATAGTAGATTCCCGTCGCGTAGAGCGCCTTGTGGAGCACCACGATGTGCCAGTCCGCGTCGGACTGCTTTATATCATTCTTCATCCATTCAATCTGCGCGTCGCTCAGCTTCTTGTCTTCCATATCGTTGGTGTTGAGCACGGTGAAATGGACGTTGTTGTAATCGTATGAATAGAATGTGCCCGTCTCAAGATCCTGTTCGGGAACATTCGGGAGGGTGAAATAGTTGCCTAGAACGGCCTGCGCGTCCTCGTGATTGCCGGACGAGGGCATAAACGGCATATCGAGGAAGGCGCCGGTGGAATTGAAGAAATACTTCCAGTGCTTCATATTCTCGCCGAGGTCTGTCTGGTCGCCGTTTGAGACCACGAAGCGGGCATCGGGATAGAGACCCCGGGCCGCGTCAATGACGTTTTTGTATGTTTCGTAGTGGCTCGGCCTCTGCGCCTGCGGGTCGGTGATATTGATAAAGGTGAAGGCTTCGCCGCCGTCCGTTACGATTGTGCCGGGCTCGCTCCACCATCCCCTCGCGGCGCTTCCGACTCTGTAGGAATATTTCGCGCCCTTTTCAAGGCCCGTGAGAGTCACGGTGTGCTTCACGTAATCTTTGGCGAAGGGTAGAATATTCAGAACTCCGAGATCGGCGCCGGGATAGCTGAGCATAACCTTCTCATTCTCCGCGCTCACGCGGGAGTCCTTTGTGGCTTTGCCCGTGAATACGGGATTGGCGCTGTAGGGAATAAGCTCAATATCCGAATCCTCAACGCTGTATTTTGTTATCCAGGTGATGACAGCCGAGGTTGACGGATCCTGCGCGAGAGTCATATTTATAAATGACGGCAGGCGGAAGTCGT
Source organism: Oscillospiraceae bacterium (assembly GCA_902784155.1). GTDB lineage: Bacteria > Bacillota > Clostridia > Oscillospirales > Acutalibacteraceae > CAG-177. The sequence goes on along the minus strand of CACZTQ010000032.1, from coordinate 4,757 downwards.
CTTTTGTCGGCTCAAAATCAACGGCGGAGGAATACGTTACTGTTATGTTGTTGTCAAAGACCTCCTCGGGATTCTCATCAAACACGAGGCTCTTTATCATCCAGGATATTGTCGCGCCCCAGGCCTCAAACTGGCTCTTTGTGAGATACTTGCTGATGAGGAGCGTATCGAGGATATTGTCGATGGAGCTGTAATCCTCGGGCACAACGCTGAGCGAGAGGACCTTGTCAACGATATTGACTATGCTGTTGTCTCCGCCCATAAGTCTGATGAATATCGCGTTGATGAGTCTGCCCAGAAGGGCAAAGATTGAATTCTCGGGGAAGAGCTCTCCGGGATTGAGGTTGATGTTTTTGAGAATCTCGCCCTGAATCAGGTCGTGGTCGAGCACGTCGATCAGAAGGTTGAAGAAGCCTTCGGTGGTTTTGCCGCCGTCAAATCCGTCAAGGGCATCCTTGATGAATTCATAGCCTTCTTTGCCGTAGAGATCCTCGTCGCCGCCGTAGTAGAGGAGCAGCGCAGTGGTCGCGTATTCGGCGAGGGTGCAGCCCTTGCCGGTCGCCTTGGTGCCGAGCACCTCGCTGTTATAGTTATCGGGGTATGAGCTGACCTCGAATGAGAGGAGCTTGTCGATATAGCCCATCACCTTGTCGAGCGTCTGCTCCGGCTGAGTGATATAGACATCCATTATCTGCCTGTCTATATCGTTGATAAGGCCCATAAGATTCGTTCTCACGGTGAGAATATCCATATCGCCCAAGGCGAGGCCGTTGGTGCCGATAAGCCCGGTGAGGAGCTGCTCTACATCTATATCCTTTGTCTTGAGGAAGGGAATAAGCCCGCCCTCTCCGGCTATCTGAGTGAAATACTTGTCAACGACACCCTCGAGAGTCCTTCTGAGGAAATCTCTTATATCGTTGCCGAAGGTCTTGTCAAACGATGCCGAATATTTGTAGGGCGCCTTATATTCTTTTCCCGCGTCCGTTTTGACGGGGGGAAGGCCGAGCTTCTCATCGTCTATATCCCAGTTGACCATATCCATAGTCGTCTTTTTGCCGTCGGTGGTCATATCGACGGTGCGGAAATAGTTGGGGTAGCCCGAGAGAGTCGGGGTAAGAATATCGGTTACCGTTTCGCCGTTGTCGTTGATATGCGAAGAGGTGTCGGAGGCGTGAAGGTGACCGGTGAAGACATAGTGTATGCCCGCGTCGCCGTAGGTCTCAACCACTCTCTGCCAGTCGTCAAGCACAAAGGCGAAGAATGTGGCTTCCTCTATCTCCATATGAGGCACTATATTGTGATGCTGCATAACGACGGGTGTCTTGCCGCTCTTTTCGGCCTTCTTTGCCTCGGCGGTTATCCATTTGAGCAGGTCCTCGCCTATCATACCGTCGGTGAGGTGCTCGCCCGTTTCGGAGCCGTTGTCGGGGCTGTATTTGTTTGTGTCAACGACAATCAGTCTGAAGGAATCGCCGAGGTCGGCGGCGTAAGAGAGCATACCGCCCTTGTTTTCGGGATATTTCGCGGGCGTGTAGAAGGAATCCGCCATATCAAAGCCGAGATTCTTGTAAATCTCCCTGAACTGCTCGGGAGTGGTCTTTTCGGCCGGCTCCTCCTTGTTGTTTTCGAAGGTGCAGGCGTCGGAATTGTTTATATCGTGATTCCCGTTTGTGACAAAGACGGGGATTCCGGTCTTCTTTTCCCAGTCCTCAAGCTTTTTCGCGAGCTCCTTATGGCCCTCAAGCTCGCCGTCCTTTGTCAGGTCGCCGGGTATGAGAACATAATTCGCGTTTTCGCTCTCATAACGGGAGAGGACTTTGTCTATGCCTTCAAGCGCATTGTCAAGAAGGGAGTCGTGATCCTCATATTCCTTGCTCTTGTAGTAGTTCTTTTTGAAAAACGCCTCGTTGTTTCCGCCGCTGAGACTGTCGGGGAAATAGTGGGGGTCCGAAAAAACTCCGAGATGAACGGTCGTCTCTTCGGCTCCCGCCGCGGCATAAGGCAGGGAAACGGCGAGAATCACCATCGACAGCACAATCGACAGTATTTTGAACGCTCTTGATTTTTTCATGGTTTTCCCTTTCGTTACGGTTATCAGATGCTCTTCATAAGAGGGCCTATGCCCTTGATTGCCTTGGGAATCTGGCTGAGTATCTTCCTGATACCGCCCTTCCCGTCGCTGAGATAGGTGACGAGACCTTCGGCCATCTTGTCATTGAAGACGCCGCCGCTCATCGAGATGAAATCTCTGAAGGGAGTCTGAAGCGCTATACCCTTCGCCATTCCCTCGGGAACGAGCTTGTCGAGCAGCTTATACATCTTTGCGCCGTGCTTTGTGTGCTTGCAGTATTCAAAGTTATCGCGGATTGAAATCGGGATTTCGGGGTCTCTGTCCTTCGGGGGAAGAGGTCTGCCGAGAATCGAGACATACTGATTGTCGGGAACATCCTGTACCTTGCCGGTATAATATATGGGCGCGGTCTTTGAATAATCGGGCATCTCAACCTGCGGAGCGGTGACGGCGACGGTGCCGCACAGGCGGATATCCGCGCTCGAAGCTCCGATGATGATATCGAATTCGCCGCTCTCAACGGTCCAGCCGTTTTCGTTGACATTCCAGAAAGCGAAGGCGCGCGAGGTGAGTTCAAATGTGATTTCCTTCTCTTCGCCCGGCTCGAGGAATACCTTGGAGAATGCCTTGAGCTCCTTAACGGGGCGGAATATCGTGCTCTCTTTGTCGGCAACATAAAGCTGCGCGATTTCGGCGCCCGCGACTTTGCCTGTGTTTCTGACGCTGAACGAAACGGTGAGCTTGTCGCTCTCGTCCATTTCGGTCTTGTCGAGCTTCAGGCCCGAGTATTCAAATGTCGTGTAAGAGAGGCCGTGGCCGAAGGGATAGCGGACGGGAATGCCGGCCTTCTCATAATATCTGTAGCCGATGAAGATGCTCTCCCTGTGCTCAACGCTCGCGGGATTGCCGGGGAAATTATTCTTCGCCGGGGTATCGTCGTATTTCATGGGATAAGTCTCGGGAAGCTTGCCCGAAGGATTCACCCTGCCTGTGAGGATGTCGGCAACGGCTCCGCCGCCCGCCTGACCGCCGAGATAGCTGTTGAGAATCGCCTTCACGCTGTCGTTCCAGGGAAGCTCGACGGGCGAACCGCCGGCAAGAACAACCACCGTGCAGGGATTTGCCGCGGCGACCGCCTCGACAAGTTTGTCGTGCGCCTCGGGCAGATTCATGTGGGTTCTGTCATATCCCTCGGCCTCGTATTCATCGGTAAGACCGACAAACACGACGGCGATGTCGGCCTTCTTCGCGAGCTCCGCCGCCTCGGCGATGAGAGCCGCGTTTTTGCCGGCCTTCTTGTTTGTGAGCTCATATCCCTGAGCGTAACTCGCCTTGACGCCGAGCTTCTCAAGCTCGTCAAACGCGTTTTCGAGCTGTGTGGGGACTATATGAGAGGAGCCCGCGCCCTGGTATCTCGGGGTCTTCGCGAGAGCTCCGATAACGGCTATGCTCTTTGAGGTGTCAAGAGGAAGCGCGCCGTCATTTTTGAGCAGGACCATGGAATTCGCCGCGATTCTTCTCGCGAGCTCCTGGTCATCCGCGTCGTTGTATTCATAATTGTCTTTTGCGCCGTCCGCGCATTTTTTGATGAGATTGAGAACATTCAGAGCCCTGATGTTGACGGTCTCTTCGTCGAGCTCTCCGTTTGCGACGGCGTCGAGAATCTTCTTTGTGCCGGTGCCGGAGGAGGAGGGCATTTCGAGGTCGTTGCCGGTCTTCATGCCTTCGACTCTGTCATTGACAGCGCCCCAGTCGCTCACGATAACGCCGTCCCAGCCCCACTCGTTCCTGAGGATTTCGGTCTGGGTGTGATAATTCTCCGAGCCGTGGAAGCCGTTTATCTTGTTATATGAATTCATGACCGTCCAGGGCTTTGCCTTTGTGGAGGCGATTTCAAAACCCCTGAGATAAATCTCTCTGAGCGCTCTTTCGTCAACGACGGAATCGACGACCATACGGCGCGTCTCCTGGCTGTTAACGGCAAAATGCTTGAGCGAGGTGCCCACGCCCATTGACTGAACGCCGTCAATGAGACCGACCGCCATCTCGCCTGCGAGCTCGGGGTCCTCCGCGAAGTATTCAAAGTTTCTGCCGCAAAGAGGGGATCTCTTCATATTGATACCGGGCCCGAGCAGGACTCCGACTTTTTCTTTAAGGCACTTTTTGCCGAGCGCCTGTCCCATTTCATAAACAAGGGAGGGGTCCCAGGATGCCGCCGTTGTGGCCGCTGTGGGGAATGAAATGGCGGGAACGGATTTTGAGAGGGAGCTTCCCTTGGCGCTGTAATCCTTTTTTCTCAGGCCGTGAGGGCCGTCGCATACCATAATCTCGGGAATGCCGTATTTTTCCATGCCTTTGAGATGCCAGAAATCGCTGCCGTCGCACAGCGCCGCCTTCTCTTCGAGTGTCATCTGAGCAAGTATTTCTTTGGGGTCTTTCATTTTTTCTCCTCCTGTGAAAATATTTTAAGATTACTCATTTATTCATCAAGGGCATCCGCCCACGGTTTCTGTTCCGTCATCCCGAGCAGGCCGTCCGCCTCGCCGGAATCCATCTCCTCGACCTTGCCGAGCTTTTTGCGGATTATATCGTTGCGCTTATCCGCCTCTTCGAGCGCCGAGCCCGCCTCGTCAATCTTTTTCTTTGCCTTCTGCAAAACCGCTCCGAATTTATCATACTGCTGTTT
>CACZTQ010000031.1 GCA_902784155.1 Oscillospiraceae bacterium | reverse complement strand
GGCCTATGACATTTACGGTCTGACCGAAATCAGCGGCCCCGGCGTCTCTTACGAATGCTCCGAGCAGACGGGTATGCATATAAATGAGGACCACTTCTACGCCGAGATAATAGACCCCGACACGGGCGAGGTGCTTCCCGAGGGCTCGGAGGGCGAGCTCGTATTCACCTCTCTTGACAAAGAGGCGTTCCCCGTAATCAGATACAGGACCAAGGATATCTGCGTTCTCTCAACCGCAAAATGCTCCTGCGGCAGGACTTTCATGAAGATGGTCAAGCCCAGAGGCAGAAGCGACGATATGCTCATCATCAAGGGCGTCAACGTATTCCCGTCACAGATAGAGTCGGTGCTCCTTGAGCAGGGCTATCAGGCAAACTATCAGATTATAGTTGACAGAGTCAACAATTCCGACACTCTTGACGTCAACGTTGAAATGACTCCCGATAAATTCACGGATAATCTCGGCGAGATTGCCGATATGGAAAAGAAGCTTGTCGGCGCTCTCAAGGCAATGCTCGGAATATTTGCCAAGGTGCATCTCGTGGCTCCCAAGAGCATTACCAGAAGCGAAGGCAAGGCGGTCAGAGTTATTGACAAGAGAAAAATATAAGGGGAGAGCAAAATGACAGTTAAACAGATTTCGGTTTTTCTTGAAAACAGATACGGCCAGCTTCACGAGATAACGGACCTGCTTGCAAAGGCGGGTGTCGATCTCAAGGCGCTCAACATAGCCGAAACCAAGGATTACGGTATCGCGAGAATTCTCGTTGACGATGTCGCGAAGGCGACGGACGAGCTTATCGGAGCCGGATGCGTGGTATCGGTTAACCCCGTTCAGGTTATCGGCGTGCCCAACGTCCCCGGCGGACTCAATGAGGTCCTCGGCAAAATCGCGGCGGCGAATATCGACATTGAGTATATGTACTCCACCGTTGACGGTAAGGACGACGAGGCGAAGCTCGTCTTTAAGGTTGACGACGGCATAAACCTTGAAGAAGTTATTAAATAACGGCCCCTTTACGCGGAGTTAAAAAGCGAAGCCCGCGGGATTTCATAATCCCGCGGGCTTTTATCTGTCCGCCCGGAGAGGGCGGTTATTTCTCCCCGCTCTCCCTGAGATATTTCAGAAACTCATCCGCAGTGACGGCGGCTGAGGAAAACGAGTTGTTTTTCCAGTAGGCAAAGAGCGAAACGAGCACGGTCAGCGCGGCCGTTATTATTTCGCCCGCTCTGCCTTCCGGGGACACCGGGCAGATTCCGAAGACCGCGAGCGTGTTGTTGACAAGCGCCGCGATGAGAAGGAAAAGGCGGGCCCAGGTGCCGGGGGAGACGTTTCTCAAATTCCCGGATAATTTTTTAATGGCTTTCACATCCTTTATTCTTTGCTGTCGTTTACTTTATTTTCGAGTATCTTTATTTTCAGCTCGCTGACGGTCATACGCTCAACGAGATTATTGTGCTTGGCGACTTTTGTCTCAAGCTGCTCAAGGCGGTAGTTTGTCAGCTTCTGCGAGGCGAGAATCCCCGCGACACAGCCGGTTGCCGAGCCGAGAAATGAAAACAGAAGGTCGTAGTTCATTTCGCGTTTCCCTCATTCAGAGCTTTTTCGAGGGCTTTGCCGATGGCAATTCCGCATTTTTTGCAGCCCTCCTCGGTCTTTATTTTCGCGAGGTCCGAGTCGCTGTCGATAAAGACGGTCTCAACGAGAATCGCGCAGGGCCTCGTCTGTCTGATAAATCCGAAATAATCCCTGCCCGCCGAATTGAGGCGGACCTTCGCACCTCTGTTTCTGACTCCGAGCGCCTGCGATATGCTTTTGCAGATTTCGTCCGCCGCCCTCTTTCCCGTAGGCGAGCCGTGATAATAATAGACCTCGGTGCCCGTGCCGCCGCCCGCGTTGAGATGAATGTCGGCGACAAAATCCCAGCTCCCGGCGTTGACCGCCTTTATTCTCCCGGAGAGGCATAATCTGCCGTCATAATTCATAAGGTCGCAGCCGAGATAATCCGCGGCGTATTTCGCGATTTTACGCGCTATTTTGTGCTCGTGATAACTGCCGTCCTTGCTGACGGCTCCTGGGTCATATCTGCCCCAGGCGTTTCTTCCGTGCCCCACGCATATACATATTTTCTTTTTACCCATTAACAGACTCCTTCAGAAGTTCAAGCAATGCCGTGCCCGCGTAACGGCGCATATCAAAGCTGCCGTTTACGAGGCTGACCTTGATAAGACACGCCTTGTGAATCCCCTGTGTGCGGACCGCCGCAAGAATATACCTGCAGTTTTCATAATCGTAGTTGTCAATCATTTCCGTGAGAATCCCCTCCGCCTCGTCTATGCTGTCCGCAAAAATCAGAGGCGTCTGACCGTCGTCAACATAGAGCATCTGCGCGGCGCAGACGGCGGCGAGATAGCCCGCGTCCTCAGGCCCATCCTCGAGAGCGCGGATGCGCCTGTCGAGCTTCTCGATTTCCGCGAGGAGAGGCGAGAGGCCGGTGAAGGATGCCGTGAAGGACGAATTGAGAGAGCAGCCGAAATCGAGAGTTGCGATTGATGTTTTCTCTATAACCTCGCAGTCATCCCCGTCAACGGAGTGGGCCTCAAGCTGGATTTTGAGCCGACCCGTGCAGGTCATTTCGCCGGTGAGAGGGCAGAGAATTCTCCCTCCCACAACACGGGCGGGGGAGCTTTCCCCGTTAATCCTCCCGGTTGAGAATTTTTTGCCGAAAGGTACGGTTTCAAACTTCAATATATAATAATCGGGGGTGTCGTCCCCGCTGAATCTGTCGTCAATTCTGAACAGGCAGTTATACTGCTCGCCGGCAAAAACCCGGTAATCGCCGATAATGAGATTTCTGTTTCTGTCCGCCGTAATATCAATGTATTTCATATAAGACCTCCTCAGGCGTAATATTTTCTGAGCTTATAGGCGGTTTCGACCGCCTCCCTGCGCTCCGCGTACAGGATATTCAGCTCAGCTCTGAGCACGGCCTCGGCCCTTGAGCCGGGCCTTGTGTATTTAAGTTTGCCGTTTCTCTCGCTGATTCTGCGCGAGAGAATATCGGCTGATTTTTCGTATTCCTCCGATAATTCAATCAGGCTTTTGTTCATTCGCTGTGACTCCTTCTTTTCATTAAATCAATTTGCCCCTTATCCGAGCAGCTCCCCGTAAGAAATTCCGCAGGCGGCGCAGATGCGCCTGATTTCTTCCGCGTCGGGCAGAGCGGCTCCTCTTTCAAGCCGCGACAGCCTCGAAGCGCCGATGCCGAGAAGGGCCGAGGCCTTTTCGAGGGTGAAGCCTCCCGAGACGCGAAGGTTTTCAATCCTTTTGCCGAGAGTGCCGCCGCGCGTCTGCCTCGCCGCGAGGACCGCCGCCTCGGAATCGATGCTAACCTCGCCGCCCGCCGCTCCGCTCATATAGACCTTCAGATAGTAAAGCGCGTTTTTAAGCTTTTTCTCCGCCCTCTTTTTGGCGGAGCCGACGGCCGCCCTGCTTATGTTTTCCTTCCGCGCGATTTCATCGCAGTTAAGCCCACTGAAATAATAATCCTTTATCACCTCTCTCTCTTTTTCCGACAGTTCTCTTTCCAGAGCCATGCCGAGGATATCAGCAAGGTCGGTCTCCCTCTTGCGCCAGGCGTATTCGGCGGGAGTTTCGCAGGCGGTGCAGCATCTGCCGCAGCAGACCTTGACCGCGTGCCTTATTTCATCCTCGGAGGGGTAGGTCGAGAACAGATTGTTAATAGCGTTGTTAATTTTATTTCCCTCCTGTCCGAGCTGAATACGGAAATTAAATCAGCTCTACTATTCATTGTAGGACGGATTTTCATAATTGTCAATAGAATTTTCGATTTCTATTGACTTTTTTATTAGTTTGGCTCATAATATAAGCGAATTTAACAGCAAGGAGCCGCCGATTCAATGAATAATATCAAGGATTTAAGAAAGAAGGCGAAGCTTTCGCAGATTGAGCTTGCCGAGCTGTGCGGAGTTCATCAGACCGCGGTCAGCCAGTGGGAGAAGGGGCGCACAAACCCCGACACCGATATGCTCATAGCGCTCAGCGAAATCTTTCACACTTCGATAGGAGCCATCCTCGGTCTCGACGCGCCCGACGACCCGGTTATGATAGCCGTTAAGGGCTATGTTCAGGCGGGGGAGATGACCCTGATTCCCGACGAGGATATCTGCGAATATGTCGCGATTTCGCCCGAGCTCGCTCACAGAGGCGAATTCTGCGCGCTGAGAGTTCACGGAGACAGTATGTTCCCCGTGTTTCAGAATGACGACATTATTATCGTCAAGCTCCAGAGCAGCGCGGACTCAAACCGCATAGTCGTCGCCACCGAGGGCAGGGAAAAATCCACCCTCAAGCGGCTCAGGATTCAGGATAACGGAATCCTGCTCATAGCGGAAAATCCGGAATACGACTCGATTTTTTACACAAACGAGCAGGTCAGGAAGCTTCCCGTCACGATTTTCGGCGTTGCGGTCGAGCTCAGACGCGAAATCCGTTGACAACAGGGCTCAATCCGTATTATAATAAGATGTTAAAAAAATATGGGACCTTCCGGCCCCGTTCTGTAAAGGTAGGTAATTATCATGGCTGTCAAAAAATTAAAGTATTATGCCGGCGGTCAGTGGATTGAATCAAAGACCGACAAGTATATGGATGTTTTCAATCCCAGCACCGGCGAAGTTATTGCCCAGACCCCCTGCTGCACAAAGGAAGAGGTCAATTACGCGGTAGCGTGCGCGAAAGAGGCTTTCAAATCGTGGAGCGAAGTCCCCGTAATGAAGAGAGTCCAGATTATCTATGATTTCCGCGACCTTCTTGTGGCTCACATGGATGAGCTCACCGAGCTTTGCGCGAGAGAAGAGGGCAAGGTATGGGGCGAAGCCAGAGGCGATATCCTCAAGGTCAAGGAGCCCGTTGAGCTTGCGCTCTCCGCTCCCTCGCTTCTTATGGGCGAGAGCATCCGCGACACCTCCTCCGGCTATGACACCACTCTCTACAGAGAGCCCGTCGGCGTATTCGCCGGAATAGTTCCCTTCAACTTCCCCGGAATGATTCCGATGGGATGGATGACCCCGATGTGCATCGCCTGCGGCAACACAATAGTCCTCAAGGCCGCTTCGATGACTCCGATGACCTGTATGAGAATCGCCGAGCTCTGGAAAGAGGCCGGCCTTCCCGACGGCGTTATCAATATAGTAACCTGCTCGAGAAACGAAGCGGAGATATTTATGGATCACCCCGATGTCAAGGGTATCACCTTCGTCGGCTCGACCTCGGTAGGTCTCCACATCTATTCAAGAGCCGCGGAGAGCGGCAAGAGAGTCCAGTGTCTGTGCGAAGCAAAGAACCACGGTCTCGTTCTTGAGGATGCCGCGCTCGAGATGACGGCGCGCAGAATCATCAACTCCTCCTTCGGCTGCGCGGGCGAGCGCTGTATGGCCCTGCCCGTAATCGTCGCTCAGGAGAGCATCGCCGACAGGCTGGTCGCGTATCTTGTGAAATTCGCCAAGGAGCTCAAGATAGGCCCCGCTTACGATAAAGAATCCAAACTCGGTCCCGTTGTCACCGCCGCTCACAAGAAGAGCGTCATCGACTGGATCAACAAGGGCATCGAAGAGGGCGCTCAGCTCGTTCTCGACGGCAGAGACACCGTCGTTCCCGGCTATGAGGGCGGCTTCTATGTAGGCCCCACAATCCTCGATCACGTCACCGAGGAAATGACAGTCGGCACAAGAGAGATCTTCGGCCCCGTTCTCTGCATCAAGAGAGTCAAGAACTTCGAAGAAGGTCTTACCGTCATGAATAACAACCCCTTCGCAAACGGCTCGGTTATCTTCACACAGAGCGGTTACTACGCAAGGGAATTCGCGAAGAGGACAGACGGCGGTATGGTCGGCGTCAACGTTGGTATTCCCGTACCCGTGGGCGTATTCCCCTTCAACGGCCACAAGAAATCCTTCTTCGGCGACCTTCACACCCTGGGCAAGGACGGCTTCCGCTTCTACACAGAGACAAAGACCGTTACCCAGACCTGGGTCAACCCCGAGGAAATCAAGAGCTCCGAGGTTGATTCCTGGGAAGGCTCAGTCGGCGGCGACCTTAAATAAGATTAAAAAACAAAACAGGGCTCCGGGTTTCCGGCAGGCCCTGTTTTCGGAATACGGGCGCGCTTCCCGTTCCGGAGAACAGTTGGAGAATATATATGAAATTTAAAAAATCTTTATCCGTCCTGCTGGCGGTGATTATGCTGCTGCCCTTCGCCTTCACGGCGTCCGCCGCGGAGTACAAAGGAACATTCACGGTAAAGACCGTGTTTTATGACAAGGACGGAAACACCGCGGATACTCTTGAAATGAATCCCGGAGACAGCGTGCGCGCGGATGTTTATTTCACCTCGGATTTCATCGCCGGCGCGATTACGCTCGGGCTCCGGTATGACAGCGCCGTTTTTGAGCTTGACACCGTCAGGCATATCGAGGAGGACGAGGAATATCCCCTTCTTGATTGCGGCGAAGGCTTCTCGGGCATTTTCACACACGGCTACGGAGGGCCTCTGCCCGCAGACTTCGACTCAGGGAAAGACAGCGTTCTCTGGGTTATGACAGAGGGCTATAAGGCTTCGAAATACACGGATTTCAAAGCGTTCTCCGTCTGGTTCAAGGTCAAAGAATCAGCCGCTCCCGGAGCGGAAGGAAGCTTCGGAATCATCCCCGGCTCTGTCAGGACAGAAGAGAATATGAGATACCCCACGGGCGTTGACTATGTAACGGATGACTCCGTCGAAGGCACGGTGGCTCCGCTTCCTTCGGGCAGCTATCTTTCCGCCATTGACTTTGAGCTGACGGTCACATCCGCCTCGGGCAAGGTAAAAGTTGCCGCGCCGAAGGATGACAGCGAGGAAGAATTCAACAAATTCAAAGAGGAAACAAAGACCGCGTCCGACGCTCTCGCGCAGTCCGGCGACGGCGAAGAGGGCAGGAAGCTCATATCGGACGCGAAAGGCCGCATTGACGCTCTCGCCTACGATTCATCAAAAACTCTTGACGAAAACAAGTCCGGCGTCACCGCGATATACAATAAACTCAGATCCGACCTCGAAGCCCTGCGTTCAAAGAAATACACCGTGACCTATTATGCCGACGGCAAGGCCGTTATGAGCAAGGAGGTCAGGGCGGGCGAGGCGGTCCCGAAGCCCGCGGACCCCGCGAAGGAAGGATATACCTTTGAGGGATGGACCCCCGCGGTGCCCGGCAAGATGCCCGCGGAGAATCTTGAATTCAACGCCGTCTTCAGGGAAATTCCCGCTCCCGCATACAGGCTTCCGTCATTCAGGGAAAAGAGCGCGGATTACAAGACTTATGTGACGGTCAGCATAAAACCCGGAAAAATCCCCGACGGCGCGAAGGTCATTATAGACAACGCTGAGGCGAAGAAGGATAACGGCGTTTACACCGCCGACATCGGTCAGGTGAAAGATACACGCACCGTCAAGGTCGAGGTCATAAAGGACGGCAAGACGCTTGACTCCTCCACACTGACGGTAAATGTCAAAACGGGATTTTTTGACAAGCTGATTTCCGTGATTGTAAACTTCCTCTTCAACTGGTTCAAGTGGAAGAGAGTTACCGTGGCATTTTAATTAAACTTTCCGAAGACCCGGCTGACCGATTCGGTTGACCGGGTCTTTTGCGGATTCCGCGGCGCGCGGCGCAATATCATAAATATTCTTTTCCTAAATGTTGAAATCCCCGCACGCAGAGTATATAATAAAAAGGTAATATTATTTTATGAAGGGTTGTGATGGCTTGTCCCGTTACGAAGAAGCCAAAAAGATTTATGCGTCATACGGCGTTGATACGGACGCGGCGCTTGAAAAAATGAAGGATATTCCTCTGTCAATCCACTGCTGGCAGGGCGACGACGTTATCGGATTCGATTCGACGGGCTCGCTCTCGGGCGGAATCCAGACCACGGGCAATTATCCCGGCAGGGCGAGGACTCCGCAGGAGCTTATGGCGGATATTGACAAGGCTTTTTCGCTTATCCCCGGCAAAAAGAAGCTCAACCTCCACGCCTGCTACGCAATCTTTGACGGCGAGGCGGCCGACAGGGATAAAATCAGGCCTGAGCATTTCGCTAAATGGGTTGAATTCGCTAAGGCGAGAGGTCTCGGCATAGATTTCAATCCCACATATTTTTCGCATCCTATGGTTAAGGACGGCCTCACTCTCACCTCTCCCGACGAAACCGTGCGCAGATTCTGGGTTGAGCACGGCAGAAGGTGTATCGAGATTTCGGAATATTTCGCCAACGAGACGGGCGAGCCCTGCCTTATGAATATCTGGATTCCCGACGGCTTCAAGGATATTCCGGCGGACCGTCTCTCGCCCAGGATGAGATATAAGAAATCGCTCGACGAAATCCTTGACATCCCCTATGACAAAAGCAAGGTATATATTTCGGTCGAATCAAAGGTATTCGGAATAGGTCTCGAGAGCTACACGGCGGGCTCCGCGGAATTCACCATGGGCTACACGATGAAAAACGGCCTTGTTCCTCTTATGGATAACGGCCATTATCATCCCACCGAGCTGGTTTCGGATAAAATCTCGTCTCTGCTCTGCTTCAACGAGAAGGTTGCCCTTCACGTCACGAGAGGCGTGAGATGGGACAGCGACCACGTCATTCTCTTTGATGACGAAACGAAAGAGATTATGCGCGAGATAGTCAGAAACGGCGCGCTTGACAGAGTATTCATAGCGACCGATTATTTCGACGCTTCGATAAACCGCATCTCCGCCTGGGTGACAGGCACGAGAAATGTCAGGAAGGCTCTGCTCTATGCCCTTCTTGAGCCGTCGGCCCAAAAGAAGGCGCTGCAGGATAAGGCGGATTTCACCGCCCTTATGGCTCTCGCGGAGGAGGAGAAGACTCTGCCCTTCGGAGACGTGTGGAATGAATATCTCGCCGCAAACGGCCTTGAAAACAGCTACATCGGCGAAATCAGAGAATATGAGGAAAGGATTACGGCTGAGAGAAAATGAAAGATATACTGACTGCTCCCTTTCTTGTTGAGCTTATAAGAACGGCTTCAAATATGTACCGCCTCGGCTATGACGAGAGAAACGGCGGAAATATCAGCATGATGCTTGACCCGGCCGAGGCCGCGGAGTATCTTGACCCCGGAAATGTTATACGCACGATAGACACGGGCTTTGACGCTTCCGCCCTCACGGGTAAAATCTTCCTCGTGACGGGGACGGGCAAATACTTCAAGAATTTTGAATACGACCCCGAAAACAATCTCGGCATCATCAGAATCGCCTCCGACGGCACTACCGCGGAGCTTCTGTGGGGATTCGCGGACGGCGGCAGATTTACCAGCGAGCTTCCGGCTCACCTTATGAGCCACATCGCCCGCCTTGCCGTTGACCCCGGCAACAGAATAATCATGCATTGCCATCCCGATTACACTCTCGCCATGACGCAGGTCCACCCGGAGGACGAGAGAGAAATCACCCGCACTCTCTGGAAGCAGATGACAGAGAGCATCGTCGTCTTCCCCGAGGGCGTCGGCGTGCTTCCCTGGATGGTCTGCGGCACAAACGCGATAGGCGAGGCGACAGCCGCGAAGATGAAGGAATACAGGATAGTCCTCTGGACCCTTCACGGCATCTACGGCTGCGGTAAGGACCTTGACGAGGCCTTCGGCCTGATAGAGACCGTCGAGAAGGCGGCCAAGCAGTATATGCTTACGGCGAATATGCCCAAGGCAAACGGGATAACCGATGAAAACCTTCTTGCGCTTACGGAGAGATTCAGTCTGAATTACAGGAAAGAGTTTCTGGATATATAAATGAAAAAAATCACAAAATCCGACAGGAGAAAAATGCTGATAACCGCCGCGGGAGCGCTCGCTCTCATAATCATTGTCGCGATAATCGCGTCAATCGGCAAGGGTGTCAGGAATAAACAGGAGGAGAAGCAGTCCGGCTACGGCTTCTCAACCGCGGGATTCAAAGGCGTCACTAATGTTGAATGCCTCAATGAGCGCGTTGCCGTTTTTACAGACACTTCGGGCAAAAAGGGCATTATGTCTCTTGACGGAAAGATTACGCAGCAGGCGGGCAAAAACGAATTCTATGTTGTCAGCGACGCCTGGCTGAGCCGCAAAACGGCGGTCAGGAGCGAGCTGTCGGAATACCCTCTGCTTGTTGACGAGGCGGCGGGCACGATAAGCAAAAAGCAGTATAACAAGCCCGACACGCCCGAAAAGAGCGCCTACTGGAGCGAGGAGGCCGGCGCCCTCTGCTGGTACGGGCCGGACGGCTTCATAGGCAGGGTTGAGCCCTCCGAGGTAGCGCTCGCGCCGGGGCTTTATCCCGTCGCGCGCTCGGATGAGCCCGGCGCAAAATACGGCTTTGTTGACGAGAGCCTCAAGGTCGCGATTGATTTTCAGTATGACCGCGCGGGCAGATTCAGCGAAGGTCTCGCGGGCGTGAGCATGGGCGGACGCTGGGGCTACATCAACCCGTCGGGCAATGTGGAGGTCAATTTTGAATATGACTCCATCGGAGACGGAATTTACAGCTACAGAAACGGTCTCGTCCCCGTGTCGAAAAACGCGAAATACGGAATAATCGACAGGCAGGGCAAGGTTGCCGTTGAGTTTGAGTTTGACAAAATCCTGCAGGGCGCGGGAGGAAAATATATCGCCAACAAGGACGGCAAATGGGGTGTGCTCACGGTTGATGAGCAGATTTATGCCGCGGCGAATACCACGACTCAGCCGCAATCGCAGGCGCAGACGGGCAATTATATTGTCACCACAAACGGCGGGGCTTTGAATCTGAGGAGCGAGCCCTCCGTTAATTCGCAGATAGTCACCGAGATACCGAACGGCGCCTATATAAATGTTTCGGCAGTCGAAAACGGCTGGGCGGCGGTTGAATACCATTCCTCCGTCAGGACTCTGAGCGGCTATGTCAGCTCGAATTTCATAACTGAGGTTGCCTCCCGTGAGGCGCAGTAAAATTCATAAAAAGAACAACACGGACGGTTTTGCGTAAAGCGGAGCCGTCCGTGATTTTTATATTTATATTCATTTATATTCAGGGGGAAGCGGGAGATTATTCCGCCCGCGCGAGCTCCCTGAGCTTATCGAGGATTTTTACCATCGCCAGAGTGTCGAGGCGGCAGTAGGCGAGGAGGTTTTTGCGTATTGCCGCAATCTCCTCGGGCGTGTGATCCGCAAGGCCCGCAAAGGCCGCCGAGGCCTCATCGCCCCTGTGGACTCCCTCGAGAGCGCCGTAATCGAGCTCGGGGTCGCCCGGGCACATCGCGGGGAGAACATATTTGATTGAATATGAGCCGCGCAGCTTTTCGCTGTAATAATACTGCTTCTGAAACGGAATCATCAGGTCGCGGATATTGTCGTGAATGCTCATAAGATGAGAGGAAAGATCGGGGAAGAGCTCCGCCATCTCCTTTATGCGCCCCTTCTCGAAGCCCATATTGTAGGCGAGCACGCAGACATCCTCGGGAATATCGGCGCAAAGGCGCTCGGCGAGGGCTCTTCTCGGGTCGGTACCCTCTTTGCCGAGAAATTCATAATGCTCCGGCTCAGCTCCGGGAGCGCTCTGGACGTGAAGGGAATACTGAAACGGCATCTGCTGAAACGGTCTCATCCCGTCAAAGGGCGGAATCGCGAACTGCGTTGTCTCAAAATCGAGATGATAGAGAGGGTAGGTGTATTCCGAAATGCAATCGAGGATGCCCTGCCTGTCAATCGAGTCGGGCAGATGATAAAACGCGGTCTCGACCTGACGGTACTGATTCTTGTTGAGCTTGGGCCTTCTCTCGAGTATTTCGCCGAAGCCGGTAATTCCCTCATAATACAGCTCATATTTTTTCTTTGCGGTCAGGCGGGAAATATCAAAGACCGACGGGGAGGGCAGATGCCTCGCGCACCAGCCCTTGTAGGCGCATTCATAGGGGGCTTCGCACGCGGGCGAAATATCCATGACGGGCTCATTTTCGCCCGCTCCGTCAACATAGCCGGAAATCGCCTCGATATTTGAGGGCACATCCGCCTGCATCGCGAAGACGGTTTCGGTGCAGTCCTCAAGGGTAAAGAGCTCACCGAGGTCGAGCTCCCCGTGACGGACATAGTCGCTGTTCAGGTGAAGGTTATATACCCCCTTAATATTCAGACCGCAGCGGGTGAGAATATAACACTGAAACGCCATATCGTGCAGATAGATTTCGTGAAGCGAGGTTGAGCTCTTGACCTCGACTATATCCCAGCCGCCGCCGTTTTTGTGAAGAATATCGACGGCGCAGAAAAGATTGCCGCTCACGAAGCTCGCCTCGCAGATATTCTCTTCGCCGGAATCGAGCAGCTCCGCCGTCCTGCGGACCATTTCGCTCTTGTCGTCGGCGTAGGGTACCTCGGTGAAGGGGCCGAAATACCCCATAGCGAGGTCGCCTACGATGTTGCCGGTCTCAAAAATCTGCTCTTTGCCGAGGTCCGCGGCTTTTTCGGGCATATATTTATCCATCCAGAGCATCTTGGGGCACTGTATTCCCCGGCAGTATCTCGATTTGCTCAGATTCATATCATCTGCTCCTATTCATAATAAACTTCGCATCTGCTGCCGCTTCCGGTTTTAACGGTCTCGATTCTCGCGGTAATATTCTCGGCGAGCTCCTCGACGTGAGAGATAACGCCGACCATACCGTTCTTTTCCCTGACGCTCTCGAGCACATAGAGCGCGTCGCCCAGGCACTCCTTGTCGAGCGTGCCGAAGCCCTCGTCTATGAAGATGGCTTCAAGGTTGATTCCGTTGCCCTGCGCGCGCACGACATCCGAAAGGCCTATGGCAAGGCTCAGCGAGACAAGGAATTTTTCGCCGCCCGAAATATCGGAGGAGCTTCTGCACTTGCCGCACTGGAAATCTTCGATTTCAAAGGCGAGGCCGGTGTTGCGCTCTCTGCCGGAGCGGGAGTCGCTCTTTCTGATTTTATATCTTCCGCCGTAGATGTTGCCGAGCATCTCGTTGGCGCGGTTTGTGACGAGGCCGAGCATAATGCCGAGCACGTATCTCTTGAGGCTGACCCCGTTTTTGCCTTCAATCTTATCGCAGAAGGCTCTGTCGCGGTCGTATTTCTCCTCGTCGGAGCGGAGCTTTTTCTCCTTCGCTTCAAGGGAGGCAATCTCCTCACCGGCTTTTTTGACTTCGTTTGAGAGAAGGGTTACCTCTCTGCCCGCGTCCGAGTAATCCTTCTTCTTTTGCTTCAGGATTTTCTCAAAGGAATCGAGGTCGGGTCTCTCTCTGCCCTCGAGCTCCTTTTTGATTTTATCCGCGTTTTCGAGAGCGGATTTGTAATTGGCCTTCAGAGTGGTGAGAGCGTCTCTGCGCCTCGAGACCTCGTCGGGGTCGATGATTGACGAGACAAACTCCTCTTCGCTGCCGAAATCCGATTCATCAAGAGCGGCAGTCCATTTTGCGGCGCAGGTGTCAAGAGCTTCCTGCGCTTTTTTGAGAGCCGCTTCGGCGGATTTGAGGATTCCCTCTTTTTCTCTGAGGTGTCCGCCGGCGTCCGTGAGCGCCTGAGCGAGTTCTGCCTCACGCGAGCCGTAATCTACGGTTTCGGTGGTCAGATTTTCGATTGCCTCCTCGAGCTCATCGAGTGAGGAAATACCCTCGACGGTGCCTTTGAGAGCTTCGTTATAAGCGGCGAGAGCCTCTTTCATTTTGCCCTGCGCGACAAGTCCTGCCTTTTCGGCATCGTCCGCCGCCGCCTTGAGCTTCTCGACCTCATCCTGCTTTTCTTTATATATCTTTTCGGCGTTGTCTCTCGCGCTCTGAGCGAGGTCAACGGCCTCTTTTGTAACCTCTTCGCCCTCATATACGGCGGGGGAGGGGTGGCTGGTGCTGCCGCAGACGGGGCAGGGCTTTCCGGGCTCGAGCTTTTTGGCGAGAACGCTGCCGATATTGTTATCGTAGGCGTCTCTAAGGCGCCTGAGCTCATCGTCCGCGCCGGTGAATTCAGACTTGAGGCGGATGAGAGCTTCCGAGCCGGAGGTGTGCTTTTTCTTTGCCTTCTCCGTTTCGCCCGCGAGCTTTTCATATCCGGCGGACGCTTTTTCGGCGGCCTGCTTCTTTTCGCCTATGGCTTTGTAGGTATCAACCGAATTCTTATATGTGACAATAAGATTTTTCTTCTCTTCGTTTTCCGCTTTTTTGGCGGCGTGCGCCTCGGAGAGCTTCTTTGCCTCATCAAGGGCTTCGAGGGCGGATTCCTTATCCTTCGCGGCGCCGTCTCTGCTCACGGCCGCTCCGGCAGCTTCGGATTTTGCTTGCGCGTATTTATCATAGAGGGGCCTGATTTTCGCCGCGGCCTGAGCTCTCGCGAGGGCGGATTCCTCTTCGCCGGATTTTTCCATCTCAGCTGTATATCCGGCGAGCGTTTCAAGACTCTCGTCAAGGGCTTTGAAACGCTCGTTTTCGCTCACGAGCGCGGTTTTCTTTTTTTCGAGCTGTTCGACTTCGGCGAGCAGAGCCGATTCGGACTTTTTCTTTTCCGCGAGGGCGGTGTCCTTTTCATCCCGCAGGGCTCTCAGCCCCGCGACAGAGACGCACCCGAAGTGTGCGAGGCTGCCGTCAATCGCGCTTCTTTCCGCGGCGATTGATTCTTTTTCGAGGGCGACGGCCTTTTTTATGCACTCGGTGATTCTCTCCCACTTCTCAACGTTGAAAATGCCCGAGAGAATCTCCTCCTTGTCTTTGCTGTCGGAGGTGAGAAGCTGCTCGAATCTGCCCTGGGGAAGAATCACGACCTGCCTGAACTGGTCGGCGGTAAGGCCGATAATCGAGACGGCGTGAGCGGTGACCCTGTCCATTGTGAAATGGGATTCAAGGGGAACGAATTCCTCGCCGTTGAATCTGCCGCAGGTGTGCTCCTCGTTGAAGTTGACTCCGCCTCTGTTGAGCCTGATTTCGCGGTAGAATCTGTATCTTGCGCCGTTGCTGTCAAAGATGAATTCAACATAGGTCGGCTCATTTTCCTTCGCCTGTTGGCAGCGCATTTTTTCGAGGGTTGACTTGCCGCTCCCGCCGAATCTCACTCCGTTGCTCGAGGCGCAGTAGAGCGCGCAGCAGATGGCGTCGAGCAGGGTGGTTTTGCCGCTTCCGGTGTTGCCGTAGATAAGGAAGAGGCCGCTCTTTTCGAGAGACGCGAAGTCAATAAACTGCTCCTCGGTGAAGGGGCCGAAATTTTTAAGCCTGAGCGATACCGGTTTCAATTTTCACCAACCTCCTTATCCGCCTGCTCGAGAGCGACTCTGAAAAGCGCAATCTGCTCTTCGTCCGGCTCGAGACCGAAGCGGTCCTTCATAAACCCCGTCAGGATTGACAGGTCGTCCATTTTTTCTATATCCTCGGCGCTCAGCGAGGTTCCCCCGCCCGCGGCGGAGGCGTCTGTGCCGCTGATTTCAAGCATAAACGGGAATTTTTCCTTGAACTCCCTGTAGAGAGAGGAGCCGTTGACGCGGTCCGTCACGATTATTCTGAGATAATCGTTTTCGATTCCCTTCATCGCGGAGATTTCGGCGTAAGTGCCCGTGACGGTGCGGCGGGAGTGCAGTTCGCCGACGGGGATGAATCTCTGTGACATATCGGCGGTGTCGAAAATAACGACTCCCTTTTCCTGGCTCTCTTCTCTGCCGAAGGAATATTTCACGGGGCTGCCCGCGTATCTGATTTTTGAGTTAACCTGCTGGGGCTTGTGAATATGGCCGAGAGCCACATAATCGAAGCCTTCGAAAACATCCGCCGAAATAGCGGAGGCGGTGCCTATCTGAGCCGAGTGGTCGGATTCCGAGAGCTCGACATTCTGTATCAGGGCGTGGGAGACGAGGATATTCTTTTTGGTCTTATCCGCCTTTTCGCGGATTATATCGCAGACGGCCTTCATCGCGGTTGCCGCGGAGGTGACCTCATCCTTTTTATCGGGGAAGAGGGAAATCACTTCATCCTTGTTGAAATAGGGCAGGGGATAAACCGCCGTGTCGCCGAAAACAACCGGAGCAAGGTCCGCCGTGAGACGGCCCGAAACATACAGCCCCGCTCCCTTCAGAAGCTCGCGGCAGGAGGCGAGACGCGGTCCGCTGTCGTGGTTGCCGGCGATAATCACCATGGGAGTTTTGAGCTCGAGGCAGATTTTGGTGACAACCTCGTTATAGAGGCTTATCGCCTCTGCGTTTGAAACGCTGCTGTCATACACGTCGCCCGCAACGAGCACGGCGCCGGGCTTTTCATCCTCTATTATCGAATAAAGCTTTTCAAAGAAATACCGCTGGTCATCCGCGTAGGTCTGGTTGTTTGAAAGAGCCCTCCCGAGATGCCAGTCGGAGGTGTGAAGGAATTTCATTCAGGTCATCTCCTTTGCTTTGTCTGATTACAGTATAGCACGGAATAAGTCCGTTAAAACTCTCTTTCAGACGGAAAAACGGGCAAAAATCCGCCTTTTTATTATAAAATCGGGGATTTTTTGTATTTTACTTTTTTCAATATAATCCCGTAATAATCCACGAAAAGATTATACTCCGCGTCACGGTTTATTTCAACCGGCTGCGCCCGGCAAAACAAAAAACCGGGGCGGGATTTCTCCTGCCCCGGTGTGAGACCGGTATTATAAAGCCGAGCCGATTGTTTCGGTGGGAATTCTCTTGAAGAGAGTTCTGAAGAAGGCGATGATTCTTGCGAAGAGCCCCTTGTTGACCGAAATGTGAATCTTGCTGAGCATCGGACCCTGAGCGTTCTGAAGCGGATTGCCGTGAGCGTCGCAAACCTTGACGGTGATGTCGGTGTCTTCGGTAAGCGGCTCGGGAGTTGTCCACTCAAGAACAAGGCTGCCCGAAACTATGGGCGCGCTGTTGCGAAGCGAGCCTTTTTCATAGATGGTGAGCAGATAGAAGCCGTTCTCTGTCGGAACATTCTGAACCTCAACATAAACCTTGACATTGGTCTTGTAGTTGACGGTTCTCTGAATCGTGCCGGAGAGATTCATAAGGGCGGTCTTTGCCGGGCCCGCGTTGCCCTTCCAGTTCGGATAGAAGGTGATATCGCGCTCAACGGTTATAACCTGACCGGGCAGATACTGGAGCAGACCGTCGTCGCTGAGCCAGTAATCGCTGGTGAGTGAGCCGTTCTGCGGGAAAGCGGGGATGGTGACCTGCTCGCCTCTTTCCTTCGCGTTACCCATCGCGTTGGTGTAGGAAACGGAAGACATGAAGTATTCCTCCGTGAACTGCCAGTTGTTGTAGAACTTGACATCGAAGGGGCCGTTATTCTTCCATACCGCGTAGAGGGTAAGGTTGCTGGTGATGTTGCCGATTGAGGTTGTTTCCTCGCCTGCTTCATAGTCGGCTCTGCTTGAGCCCTTTGTCAGCGACCAGCCGACAAAAGCGTATCTGACGATTGAGGGATCATCGGCGTAGTAGCTGGTGGGATTCTTGACCTCGATAGCGGAGCCCTTGGTGACATCCTTGATGCGGTCCGCGGGAATATTCTCAACCTTATCGGTAATCTTGTCGGCGCTGCCGTCAAATTTAACGGTGAACGGGCCGGCTGTATTCCAGATGGCGTAGAGAGTAGTGTCGGTTGCGGGAGTGAAGCTTGCGCCGGGCTCATAGGTCGGGACGGTTGCGCTTGCCGTGGTTGACCAGCCGGCAAGGTCATATTTATCGTTTGTGGGCTGAGCGGAGAGAGTCTGTGTGGAGCTTCCCTTGACGACTTCGACTGTCGTTGCGGTGTCGGCATCGAATTTGCCGCCGTTTGCGTCATAGGTGACTTTCCATCTCTCGGTTCCGCCTGCGCCGAATACGGCGTAAAGTCTTACGGATCTTGCGTTACCGTTTGAAGAAATGAAATTGCTTGAAGCGGTGTATGTGGGAGTGGTTGCGGTTGCCGATTCGGACCAGCCGAGGAAGAGCTTGGTTGAATCCGCGGGAACGGGGTTGGTTGCCGTGATGGTGAATCCGGAGGATTCGGAGCCGTTCCAGACAACGTTTTCGGGGTTTGAGGCGAGGGTGCCGCCGGTGGTGATTGAATCATAGACAACCCACTCGGAGGCGTTGCTGTTAGCGCTGACGGTTGCCGTGCTCAGAATGGAGTTGTTTCTTGAAACGTCGTTCCATTCCTCTTCTGTGCCGTTAAAGCTGTCAATCATGACAGCGTCGTTTTTGAAAGCGTCAATCGCGATAACGATTTTGGGATTGTCGATGCTGCCGATTCTGAGAACACCGGAGATGTTTGCGAATGCCTCGTTTCCGATAGTATTCAGCTGATTGCCGAATTTGTCAATCGATCTGATGGTATTCTGAGCGAACGCGCTCTTGCCGATAACCCTGACGGTGTCGGGGATTGTAATCTTGCCGTTTGAGTCGCCGGTGAGGCCGTTGTTCTCAAAAGCGTAATCGCCGATTTTTACGAGCTTGGGAGCGATTTCCGTTACGGGAATATCCTTGCCGTAGCCGGCGCGGATGAGCTCTGTGCCGTCTCTGTTGAGAAGATAGGCGCCGTCCGAAATAACGGAAAGACCGGTGTTGGAAGCGGAGAGCTCAAATTTCTCAACCTTGGTGCCGGTTGTGCCGTAGCCGAAAGTGTCGGAGGCAACGCTCGCGACATCCTTGCCGAAGTAAACGCTCGACAGTCTGTTGAGACCGGAGAGGGCGCCGCTTCTGACGGATGTTATGCCGTCTTCAATGCGTACGGCTGTGATTGCCGAGATGTCATCGGCATCAAGACCGGGTTTTTCTACGTAAGTACCTTCGGAGAAGATGAGAGTGTTGCCCGAAACAGCATAGCTTGCTTTGGTTTCGGCAGCGCTTGTCACAAATGCTCCGACTGTGAGGGTGGCAATGATCATAATCATTACCATGGCCAGGGATGTAATTTTCTTCATTACATTTCCTCCAATCTGAAATCTAAAGGATAATCATAATTACCCAATTTATCAAGTATATTATACATAAAAAACAGAATAATTCAAGAGAAATTTGCTTTAAAATCCTCAAACGGTTGCAAAATCGCTGAAAATATTTTAAAATATAAAAGTAATTCTCCGGAGTGTTTTTTCTTCAGCGAAAAACCGCTCCGCGATAAAACAGACCGGAGGTGCAGTTCGCAATGAATTTCGGCGACGCAGTAAAAAAATACAGGGAGAATCCTACCGGGCAGACGCTTGATCTCGCGGCGCGGGAACTCTGCGCGGAGCTCGACACGGCCGAGAAGCTCAGGCTTCTTTCGGGCAGGAATTTTTTCCTGAG
Organism: Oscillospiraceae bacterium; assembly: GCA_902784155.1. Lineage (GTDB taxonomy): Bacteria > Bacillota > Clostridia > Oscillospirales > Acutalibacteraceae > CAG-177. Next base: position 7,618 of record CACZTQ010000031.1, on the reverse strand, counting down.
AAACGGCTTTGACCTGATAACAAAAGGTCAGAAATATAACTGCAGGCCCTGCCTCGCGGGCGGAAACAAACGGCTCGGCATCCCGGCTGTCGCCTTCTCGGACGGTCCGAGGGGCGTGGTTATGGGCAACAGCACCTGCTTCCCCGTTTCGATGGCGAGGGGCGCGTCGTTTGACGATGAGCTCGAGTATGAAATCGGCTCGGCGATGGCCGACGAGGTGACGGCGGGCGGTGGCAACTATTTTGCCGGCATCTGCATAAACCTTCTGAGAAATCCGCGATGGGGCAGAGCGCAGGAAACCTACGGCGAGGACCCGTATCTTCTCTCGAGGATGGGCGCCGCGCTCACGAGGGCGGTGCAGGATAAAGGCGTTATCGCCTGCCCGAAGCATTACGCGGTGAACAGCATTGAGAATATCCGCTTCAGCGTCAACGTCGAATGCGACGAAAAGACCCTGCGCGAGGTTTATCTGCCTCATTTCAAGGCCTGTATCGACGCGGGAGCGATGTCGATAATGGGAGCTTATAATCTTTTCAGGGGCGACCACTGCTGCGAGAGCAGATACCTGCTCAAAGACATACTCAGGGACGAATGGGGCTTCACGGGCTTCACCATTTCGGATTTCTTAATGGGTGTGAGAAACGCGGCCAAGGCTCTTAAAGCGGGGCTCGATATAGAGATGCCGCAGAAGATGAGATACTCACTGCTTCCGCTGTTTCTCAAAAAAGGCGAAATCACGCAGGAGGATATTGACAGTTCTGTCAGGAGCATCCTTCGCGCGCTAATAAAAATCACGCCGCTTGCAAAGCCCGCCGACAAATCCGCAATCGCCTGCAAAGAGCATACCCTGCTTGCCGAAAAGGCGGCGGTTGAGGGGACGGTGCTTCTTAAAAACGACGGCATCCTCCCGCTTGAAAATCCGAAAAAAATCGCGGTTGCCGGCAGATACGCAAACAAGATAAACGTCGGCGACCACGGGTCGAGCACGGTTTACGCCCCCTACACGGTCACTCCCTACGAGGGGCTCTGCAATATATACGGCAAAAAGAGGGTTGTCCTTTGCGAGGGGACGAGCCTCACGCCCAAAGAGAGCGAAATCGCCGCGTGCGATGCGGTCATAGTCTGTGTCGGCAGCGACTACAGGCAGGAGGGCGAAAATCTCGCCAACTTCTCAAAGAGCGACGAGGTCCAGGCCAAAGGAATGGGCGGAGGCAGATATTCCCTGCGGATTCCTCCCGAGGATGTTTCTCTCATCCGCCACGCCTGCGCGATAAACAAAAAGGTCATCGTCAACATAATCGGCGGCAGTGCGTATATAATAGAGGAATGGAAGGAAGGAGCATCCGCGATACTTCACTCCTTCTACGGCGGAATGGAGGGCGGAAACGCTCTCGCGAAGCTGATTTCGGGGCAGGAGAATCCCTCCGGACATCTTCCCTTCACCATAGCGAAGAGCGAGGACGACTATCCGCCGTTTCTCTTCCCGGGAGACAGGACGGACACCATCGAATACGGTTATTATCACGGCTACACCCTGCTTGAGAAGGAGGGCAAAGAGCCCGCCTATCCCTTCGGATTCGGCCTCTCTTATACTCAGTTTGCCTATCAGCGCGTGAGCGTGAAGCCCTCGGATGACGGCGTCACCGTATCCCTGACGGTCAAGAACACCGGGGAGCGCGACGGCAAGACGGTTATTCAGGTCTATGCGGGCGCGCAGGGCGAGAGAGCTCACAAGCTGCTCAAAGGATTCAGAAAGGTCTTTGTTCCCGCGGGGGAGAGCGTCAAAGTGTCAATGTCAATTGACAAAAACGATTTAAAATTCTATAATCCCGATACGGGGGATTATTACCTCGCGGACAGCTACACATTCTATATAGGTCAGGATTCGCAGAACGCGGAAAACAAAGCGGTAAAAATAAATTTCTGAGGTGAAATATATGAATATTCCAAAGGTAAAACCGGGCATTATCGCCGTATCAAGAGACTGCTTCCCCATCGGGCTTTCCGAAATGAGAAGGAGCAACATTGCCAAAGCTTTCGGAGAGGGGCTTTATGAATGCCCCGTGACGGTCGAAAACGAGGCGGACGCGCAGAGAGCGATTGACGATGTCAAGGCAAACGGCGTCAACGCGCTTGTGGTCTTTCTCGGCAATTTCGGGCCCGAGACTCCCGAGACGCTGCTTGTCAAAAAGTTTGACGGCCCCGCTATGGTCATAGCCGCCGCCGAGGGCGACGGAGACCTGATTGACGGCAGAGGAGACGCCTACTGCGGAATGCTCAACTGCTCCTACAATCTCGGTATGCGCCGTCTGAGAGCTTATATTCCCGAGTACCCCGTGGGCACAGCCGAAGAATGCGCCCGCATGATAAAGGATTTCATCCCCGTCGCGAGAGGAATTCTCGGCGTAAAAAATCTTAAAGTCATAACCTTCGGCCCCCGTCCGCAGGATTTCTTCGCCTGCAACGCGCCCATCAAGGGGCTCTATGAGCTCGGAGTCGAGATAGAGGAAAACAGCGAGCTCGACCTTCTCGTCTCATACCGCGAACACGCCGGCGACGCGAGGATTCCCTCGGTCATCGCCGATATGAAAAACGAGATGGGCGGAAACGTCTATGAGGATATGCTTGAGAGAATGGCTCAGTTTGAGCTGACTCTGCTCGACTGGGCGGAGAATCACAGGGGCGACAGGAAATACGTCGTCTTTGCCGACAAATGCTGGCCCGCGTTCCCCGAGCAGTTCGGTTTTGAGCCCTGCTATGTCAACTCGCGCCTTGCCGCGAAGGGAATCCCCGTTGCCTGCGAGGTCGATATCTACGGCGCTCTCTCGGAGTATATCGGCGCCTGCGTGATCGATGACGCTGTCACTCTGCTTGATATCAACAATTCCGTTCCCGCATATATCTATGATGAAGAAATCAAGGGTAAATTCGATTATAAGATTACCGATACGTTTATGGGATTCCACTGCGGAAACACCCCGAGCTGCAAGATGTGCAGCGGATGCGGCGTGAAGTATCAGCTCATTCAGCACCGTCTGCTTGAGCCGGCGGGCAGCGAGCCCGATTTCACAAGAGGCACCCTCGAGGGCGACATCGCCGCCTCGGATATCACCTTCTACCGCCTGCAGTGCGACAGCGAGGGCAATCTGCGCTCATACATCGCTCAGGGCGAGGTGCTCCCGGTTGCCACAAGGTCATTCGGCGGCATCGGCATTTTCGCGATTCCCGAGATGGGCAGATTCTACCGCCATGTCCTTATTCAGAACAGATTCCCGCATCACGGCGCGGTCGCCTTCTCACACTGCGGAAAGGCCCTTTTTGAGGTGTTTAAGTATTTCGGAGTGGAGGATATAGCTTACAACAAGCCCGCTTCCGATAAATACAAGAGCGAGAATCCGTGGGGTTGAGTATGAAATACTACATAGGGCTTGATGTCGGGACCTCCGGCCTCAAAGCCATGCTGATAAACGAAAAAGAGATAGTAGGGGTTGTTTCGAGAGAATACCCCCTCTCTTTCCCGAATCCCGGATGGGCGGAGCAGAATCCCGATGACTGGTATGAGGCCGCTCTGTCCGCAATCGGGGAGCTCGTTTCGGGCAGGGACGCCTCCGCCGTGAGGGCAATCAGCTTCTCGGGTCAGATGCACGGGCTGGTGATGCTCGGTGAGGATGACCGCGTGCTCAGGCCCGCAATCCTCTGGAATGACGGCAGGAGCGTCAGAGAGGTCGATTATCTCAATAACGAAAAGGGCAGGGATTTCCTGCTTGACAATACGGGGAATATTGCCTTCGCGGGCTTTACCGCGCCGAAGCTTCTCTGGGTAAAGAACAATGAGCCGGAGATTTTCGCTTTGGCGAAGAAAATCTGCCTGCCGAAGGATTATGTGGCGTATAAGCTTTCCGGAGTTTTTGCCACGGATGTTTCGGACGCCGCGGGCACCCTGTATTTTGACACTCAAAAAAGAAATTGGTCACAGCCGATGCTCGATATTCTCGGCATTGACGAGGGTATGCTTCCCCGGGTATATGAGAGCAGTGAGGCGGTCGGATGTCTCAGACCCGGGCTCGCCCGTGAGCTCGGTCTCGGAGAAGATGTGAAAATAGTCATCGGGGCGGGCGACAACGCCGCCTCGGCGATAGGCACCTCGACGCTCGGCAGCGGCGAATGCAACATCTCTCTCGGCACCTCGGGCACGGTCTTCGTCTGCTCGGATTCATATAACTGCGACAGGGAGAATGCGATTCATTCCTTCTGCTCGGCAAACGGGAAGTATCATTATCTCGCCTGCACCCTGACCGCCGCGAGCAGCCAGAAATGGTGGATTGAGGATATTCTCAGAGCGGGCTACGGCGAAGATGTTTCGGCCTATATCGGGCGGTGCGGCGTTATGTTTCTGCCCTACCTCATGGGCGAGCGCTCGCCGGTAAACGACACCGCCGTCAGAGGGCTTTTCACAAATCTCTCGATGAACACCTCCCGCGAGGAGATGACGCTCGCCGTGCTTGAGGGAGTCGCGTTTTCTCTCAGGCAGAATATCGAGATTATAAAATCTCTCGGCGTAGATATAAAGAAATCAAAGGTGTGCGGCGGAGGAGCGAAAAACAGACTCTGGCTCCGTATTCTCGCCGACGCGCTCGGAATAAAGCTCGAAATCCCCGCCCTTGAGCACGGCGGAGTGCTCGGAGCGTGCATACTCGCCGCCCTCGGTGACGGCAATGACGTTTCGGCGGCTTTCGGAGAGGTCAGCGGGACCGTTGAGCCCGACCCCTCGCTGAAAGAATACTATGACGCGAAATACGAAAAGTATCTGAAACTTTATCCTCTCGCAAAAGAGATGGCAATCTGAGGCGCGCCGGCGCATAAAATCCGTAGCTACAGAGGTTTGCAATGTATCCCGAAAAACTCGATAAATTCCTGATGAAAGTCCAGAAGCCGGGCAGATACACCGGCGGCGAGCTCAACAGCATCGTCAAAAGGCGTGAGGATGTCGATATCAGCTACGCCTTCTGTTTCCCCGATAAATACGAAATCGGAATGTCGCATCTCGGTATGAAGATTCTCTACTGTCTCGTCAACGCGAGAGACGACGCGAGATGCGAGCGCGTCTTTGCTCCCGATACTGATATGGAGAGCATTATGAGAGAGAATAATATCCCTCTCTGGGCTCTCGAGAGCGGAGAGCCCGTGCGCGATTTTGACATTATCGGCTTCACGATGCAGTATGAGCTCAGCTACACAAATGTTCTCAATATGCTTGACCTCGCCGGTCTGCCCGTAAGGAGCGAAGACCGTACGGAGCTTACCCCCGTGATAATCGCCGGGGGTACCTGCGTATGCAATGCCGAGCCGATGGCGGATTTCTTTGATGTCACCCTGCCCGGCGACGGCGAGGAGGTCACAAACGAATTTATCGACCTGCTCAAGGAATACAAGGCAAAGGGAGCCTCGAAGCGCGAGTTTCTCATTGCCGCCGCGCAGATACCGGGAGTGTATGTGCCCTCGCTCTATGAGGTCGAATACAACCCCGACAATACGGTGAAATCCGTTACCCCGACCTGCGGAGCGCCCGCGAAGGTGGTCAAGCGCAATGTCGCCGACCTCGATAAGATGTTCGCGCCGGAGAGCTTTGTCGTCCCCTATCTCGAGAGCGTGTTTGACAGGACCACCGTCGAGATTTTCAGGGGATGCATCAGGGGCTGCAGATTCTGCCAGGCGGGCTTTCTCTCAAGACCTCTCAGGGAAAAATCCCCGGCGGAGGTCGAGAGGCAATGCCGCGCGATATGCGAGAGCAGCGGATATGACGAAATCTCTCTCTGCTCGCTGAGCACGAGCGATTACAGGGGGCTTGAGGAGTTGCTGACAAGTATGCTCCCGTGGGCGGACGAAAACAAAATCAACGTCGCCCTGCCATCCCTGAGAATAGACAATTTCCCGCGGGAGCTTATGGAGAAGCTCAACACCGTCAGGCGCAGCGGACTTACCTTCGCGCCCGAGGCGGGCACCCAGCGTCTGCGGGATGTGATAAACAAAAACATATACGAAAAAGATATTCTCTCCACAGCGGCGATGGCGTTTGCGGGAGGGTGGACCGCCGTGAAGCTCTATTTCATGATAGGTCTTCCGACCGAAACGCGCGAGGATATCGAGGGCATCGCCGGGCTGGCGCAGGCAGTGGTTGACGAATTCTATCACTGCGAAAACAAGCCGAAGGGCAAGAGCGTAAATGTCAATATTTCGCTCTCCTCGCTCGTCCCGAAGCCCTTCACGCCGTTTCAGTGGGAGCCGCAGGACAGGCCCGAAACCCTGATTGAAAAGCAGGATTATCTCCTCTCCTGCATAAAGACAAGAAAGGTCACTCTTTCGAGGCACGTGCCGTGGACGAGCTTCCTTGAGGGCGTATTCGCCAGAGGCGACCGCCGTCTCTGCCGCGTAATCGAGACCGCCTGGAGAAAGGGCTGCCACTTCGACAGCTGGGAGGAGCATCTCGACCGCGAAAAGTGGATGCAGAGCTTTGAGGAATGCGGCATCGACCCTTATTTTTACACCGCGCGCGAGCGCGATTTAAACGAGATTTTACCCTGGGACCATATGGATTACGGCGTCACAAAGAAATTCCTTCAGAGGGAGTATGAGAAGGCGCACAGGGGCGAGACCACGCCGAGCTGCCGCGAGAAATGCTCAAACTGCGGAGCGGCGAGACTGAACGGAGGTGTCTGCAATGAACTCTGTAAGAATGTGGTATGAGAAGACAGGCCTTACCGTTTACACCTCCCACCTCGATATGAACAGATGCTTCACCCGCGCGGTCAGGAGGGCGGATATCCCCCTCTGGTACACGGAGGGCTTCAACCCTCATCCCTATATGACATTCCTGCTGCCGCTTCCCCTCGGGCAGGCGGGCGTCAGGGAGCCGATAGACATAAGGACGGAGGGCGAGATTTCAAACGAAGAAATACTCCGCAGGATGAATTCCGTTTTGCCGGAAGGGCTCTCGATAGTCGATGTCACTCAGCCCGTTGACAAGGTGAATACGATTAAATATGCAAGGTATAAAATCAATCTCGTATTCGCTTCGAAGGGCGAGGCGGAAGGCTTTGCCGCAGGCGTTACAGCCGTGACGGAGCAGGGAGAGCTTATGGCGGAGAAGCGCTCAAAAAGAGGCGTCGTCAAGGTAAACCTCTGCGACTTCATTCACTCGTTTGAGGCCCGCGACGAAGGAAACACCGCCGCGATTGACACGGTCCTTCTCACCGGCACCGAAAAGAATCTCAACGCCGGGCTTCTCGTTGACAGCTTATGCGCAGAGTTTGCGGCTCAGCCCGAAAAACTGTCGATAACGAGAACGGATATTTATAAAGACAATTTAATAATTTTTAAATAATTCAAAAAAATGCTTGCATTTTATCAAATGCTGTGATATATTGTTTTAGCATTTGTGCGGTCAATAGACGGCTGCGGCGGGCTTACGGCCTGCGGGGGCCGGTCGAAGACCGGATTTAATTTGAAGATTAAAACGGGTGTTCCTCTGACTTCAAGTGTATGAACATCTGAAAAAAACGGAGGTTTTTCAAATGGATGCACTCAGATTGATTTCGCAGGATTCACTCAAGGAAGAAGC
>CACZTQ010000030.1 GCA_902784155.1 Oscillospiraceae bacterium | reverse complement strand
GGAAAGCTCCGTCAGCCCGTAGATATCATAGGCCTTGATGCCCAGCGTTTTTTCAATGTCGCGGCGCATCTCTTCGCTCCACGCCTCCGCGCCGAAGATGCCTGCCCTGAGCTTTATCTGATCGCGGACTCCGCGCTCCTTGATGCTCTCCGCAAGGTAAGCGGCGTATGACGGGGTGCAGCAGATAACCGTCGCGCCAAGGTCAATCATAAACTGAAGCTGTCTGTCTGTGTTGCCCGAGCTCATCGGAAGAGTGAGAGAGCCGAGCTTGTGCGAGCCGCCGTTGAGGCCGGCGCCGCCCGTGAAAAGTCCGAAGCCGTATGAAACCTGCACAACGTCTTCCTTTGTCGCTCCTGTTGCCGAAAGAGCTCTCGCGCAGCACTCATCCCATAAGTCTATGTCGTTCTGAGTGTAGTATGCGATTACTCTCTTGCCCGTCGTGCCCGATGTCGAGTGAATTCTCACGCACTCGGAGAGGGGCTTTGCGAGCATTGCGTAGGGATAGCCCTCTCTGAGGTCATCCTTGCTCAGGAAAGGAAGCTTGACGATATCATCGATGCTCTTGATATCATCGATTGATACCCCCGCCTTCTCCATCTTTTTGCGGTAGTCGGGGCAGTCATTCCAAACGTGCTGCATCTGTTTGAGGAATTTCTCATTCTGCAGCGCCTTGAGCTGCTCGCGGGGCATGGTTTCGATTTCTTTCTGGTAATAGTTTTCCAAGCTGTATCATCTCCTTTTTCTTAAGTTTCTTCGTTTTTTCATTTTTATAATCAGCTCTGAAATTTCTTTCCGAGATCAAACGCCTTCTTGTTGATTTCAAGGAATTTCGGGGGAACGGAGCGCTCAATCGCGTCCATCCACTCCTCTTCGGTAAAATCGAAATACTTTGAGAGACGGCCGAGAAGCACAAGGTTGACCGCCTTTGAGGAGCCCGCCTCATTCGCGAGCGAGAGAGCGTCGAAGCAGTCGAGGTCAACTCCCTGCGCGCGGATTTTCTCATCGAGCCCTTCGGGATAGACCGCCGCGCCCGTGATGACCGGCATCGGATTCGTCTGCTGCGAATTCGTTATTATCGTGCCGCCTTTTCTGAGATACTCAATCCATCTCGCGGCCTCAAGCATTTCAAACGAGAGAATAATATCGGCCTCGCCTCTGTCTATGATGGGCGAATAGACCTTCTCACCGTATCTTACATAAGTGACGACGCTGCCGCCCCTCTGGCTCATTCCGTGAACCTCGCTGACCTTGACGTCATAGCCCTTGGTGATAAGGAGCTTTCCGAGGAGCTTGCTCGCGAGCAGGGTGCCCTGGCCGCCTACGCCGACTATCATTATATTCTTTGTTTTCATCTCTTAACCCTCCTTGCCGAGCGCATCTTTCGGGCAGAGCTGCGAGCAGACTCCGCAGCCTGTGCAGAGCGTGCTGTCTATAACAGCCTTGCCGCCGGTAATGCTGATGGCGGGGCAGCCGACTCTCATACAGGATTTGCATCCGATGCATTTTCCGGTGTCGCAGGAAATCGGGCCGTTGTGCTTAACATATTTGAGAAGGGCGCAGGGGCGTCTCGAAATGATGACCGAGGGTTCATCCGCCGCGAGCTCCTCTTTGACCGCCTCATCGCATTCCCTGAGATTGTAGGGATCGACCACGCGGACTCTCTTAATGCCGACAGCTCTGCAGAGAGCTTCAAGGTCAATCTTCGTGCAGGGGTCGCCCTTGAGATTGTAGCCCGTTGTCGGATTCTGCTGATGGCCCGTCATACCCGTTATGGAATTGTCGAGGATGATGACGGTTGAGTTTGATTCGTTATAAGCTATATTGACAAGCCCCGTTATGCCGGAGTGCATGAATGTCGAATCGCCTATGACGGCAACGCTTCTGCCCTCGTTATCCGCCGAAAGCTTGTTGAAGCCGTGAAGTCCGCTCACGGACGCGCCCATACAGATTGTCGTATCAAGGGCGGAGAGCGGCGGCACCGCGCCGAGCGTATAGCATCCGATATCTCCGAATACCTGAAGCTTATTCTTTTTAAGCGTGTAAAAAAGTCCTCTGTGCGGGCAGCCGGCGCACATTACCGGAGGCCTGTTGGGGATATCCTCTCCGAGCCTGTCATATTCCGGGGTGCCGAAGCCGAGCTTTTCGGCGACATAGCTCTGGCTGAATTCGCCGATATTTGTGAATAAGCTCCTGCCCTCGCACTCAACGCCGATTTTTTTGCAGTGAGTCTCTATTATGTCATCGAGCTCCTCGACAACGACAACCCTGCCGACCGAGGCGGCAAAGTCTTTTATCTTCTTAACGGGGAGCGGGTTTATCATACCGAGCTTGAGCACGGGGTATTTGTCTGCGCAGACCTCTTTGACATACTGGTATGACGTTGAGGAGGTGATAATTCCCATTGAGCTGTCTTCGCCCTTTTCAACGCGGTTGAGGGCGCTCTCCTCGGCGAATTCCGTGAGAGCCGCAGTCCTCTGCTCAACAACAGGGTGCCTGCGCTTGGCGTTGGCGGGCATCATGATATACTTGTCGGGAGTCTTTTCATAGGGTCTCTCGGGGGGCGTAACCCTGTCCGAAAGAGAAACTATGCTCTGAGAATGAGCGACTCTCGTGCACATCTTAATAATGAACGGGCAGTCAAATTTTTCGCTGAGTTCATAGGCGGTTTTGACGAATTCGAGAGCCTCGCCCGAATCGGAGGGCTCGAGCATCGGGAGCTTCGCCGCTATGGCGTAATGGCGCGAATCCTGCTCATTCTGTGATGAGTGCATGCCCGGGTCGTCGGCAACGGCGATAATCATACCGGCGTTGACGCCCGTGTAGGCGATTGTGAAAAGCGGGTCGGCGGCAACGTTGAGGCCGACATGCTTCATTCCGCAGAAGCTTCTCTTACCCGCGACGCTCGCGCCGAAGGCGCTCTCCATGGCTACCTTTTCGTTGGGAGCCCACTCGGCATAGATTTCGGGATATTTCGCCGCGTACTCCGTTATTTCCGTGCTCGGAGTTCCGGGGTAGGATGAAACAAAGCCGCAGCCCGCCTCATAGAGGCCTCTGGCAAAAGCTTCGTTTCCGAGCATAAGCTGTTTATTCATATACGGTATCCCCCTGTTAACCTTTAATCTGTTCTTCCACAAGCCTGCCGTGGCAGTAAATCTGCCTGAGCACGGGCTTTTCTATCTTGCCGGTGGGATTTCTCGGCACCTTGGCAAATATAATCTTCCTGGGTCTCTTGTATCTGGGAAGCTCCGTGCAGAAGAGGTTGATTTCCTCCTCGGTGCATTCGATTCCCTCTTTGAGCTCTATGATGGCCGCCGCGATTTCGCCCAGACGCTTGTCGGGCAGACCGATTACGGCAACATCCTTGATTTTGTCATTCTTGCGCAGGAAGTCTTCAATCTGAACGGGGTAGAGATTCTCGCCGCCCGAGATAATGACGTCCTTCTTCCTGTCAACAAGGGTGATGAAGCCGTCCGCGTCAACCTCCGCCATATCGCCCGTGTAGAGCCAGCCGTCCTTGAGGATTTCGGCTGTCGCTTCGGGATTCTTATAGTAGCAGAGCATAACTCCGGGGCCCTTGACGGCAAGCTCGCCGACCTCGCCGGGCGCGACATCTTCGCCGTTTTCTTTGACGACCTTGGTCTCCCAGAGGTAGCCGGCTTTTCCGATTGCTCCGACCTTGTCGATATTGCCGATGCCCAGATGCACACAGCCCGGTCCGAGAGATTCGCTCAGGCCGTAGTTTGTGTCATACTGATGATGCGGGAAATACTTGAGCCAGCGCTTGATAAGGCTCGGCGGAACGGGCTGCGCTCCTATATGCATGAGCCTC
>CACZTQ010000029.1 GCA_902784155.1 Oscillospiraceae bacterium | reverse complement strand
CTGCTTCTTTGTGACGGTCGAGAATTTGCCCCTGTGGGGGAATCTGTAGGCGAGCATCTCAAAGAAGCTCTGCCAGCGCTTGGCGTAAAACGTCTTTATCAGACCGCCCCATTCCTTCCAGGCGTAGTCATAATTGACGGGGTTACCTATGGGACCCCAGACCGTTATCTGCGCGAGAAGATTCAGCTCGAAATTCTCTTTATCCTTGTCGCTGAGCGCGAGAGAATTCGCCTGAGCGAGGTGATAATGGAGAGTGAGCTCGGGCCGCGTCTGAAGCAGCTCGTCCATCTCCTCGCAGATTTTGAGGAATCCGTTCGCCGACCTCTCAAAGAGCGCGAGGTCGCGCCTGTTGAAGCCCTCCATCACTTTATCATAGAGCGAGCCCGCGTAATTGCTGAGCACCTGTCTCATTATATCGCAGACATCAAAAACGTAGCCGTCCTTGAGGGAATCCCTCTGCCCGCTCACGCTCAGCAGATTCTTCAGCGCTTCAAAAAGAACTCTGTTATCGTATCTGAGCTCCCTGAAATCATTCGGCGCCGTGTGAGTGAATTCCGTGGTCGGCCTGAGAGCTATGGGCGAGCCCGTCTCTCTGCCGGTGCATTTTTCACAGTAACAGGATTTATAGAGATTCCCGGCGGCAGCCGCGAGAGCTCCGTCCGCGCTGCCGTATCTTCTTTCGGCGTAGTCTTTGAGCCAGCTTCCGAGGTCAACGGGGCCCGCCTCGGTGAGCATCTTATACTGCAGGTCATAGTAGAGCGGATTCTGGAATATTCCCTCGGGGAAGAGACCGGTGCCAACGCAGTTCTCCGCTCCGACCTTCGAATAAGCGTTGTCGGCCAGCGCCTTTATAGAGCCGTGAAGAGTGTTTCTGTCGCCGAATGAGTGGATGTTTCCGAGCACGAAATCGTGGCCCCAGAATTCCTCGTTCTGAGAGTGCTTAGAACCGTCGATGTCGAGCACAAGGAGCCTTCCGACCGGAACGGCCTTCACAATCTGCTCCCTGAGGGACCAGCTCTGCATCACCCATACCGAGTCGGGGTCGAATTCCTTATACATCGTGTCTATCGCCCTGCCGACCTTCCTGAGATAATCCTTCAGCTTGACCGAGGGCTCGTTCTCGTGAAACGGGTCGCAGGCGTAATAGTGAAAAGCTCCGAAAAGCTCGCGCTGTTTTTTGAGAAGAGCCGTCCCGATTTTTCTGAAGGCGGGGTCGGTCGGGTCGAGCTGGAATGTGACGGGGAAGTTGCACCAGCCGCGCACCGGGCTCAGGCGGATTCTGTCAAAGCCGGGCGCCTTCTTCAGATTCTTGGGCACCATACCCGAGAAGCCCTGCTGTATCGGGGTCATCCCGAGCTCAACCTCTCTGTCGATTATCTTTTTGCCGAGCTCGGCTCTGCTCTCTATATATTTTACATCCGTCAGGTTAAAATAGCTCTCTATATTATTCATGAGCTGCCAGGGCCAGAAACCCGGACCGCTCAGGAATCGCAGAGCGCCCACCTCGCTGTATTTGAAATCGCGCAGCGTATAATACCAGACGGCCTCGGAGCCGACGGTCGAGAGCGGCATATTGATACCGTTCATCGCCATAAAGTCGATTTCCTTCTCCCACTGCTCCCATTTCCAGAAGGCCATCGAGTAGCCGAAGGTACAGTAGTTGAAGCAGACCCTGCGCTTCTGAGGAATGACTTTTCTGAGCACTCCGTCAAAGAGAGGGGCTTCGGTAACATTAAGCTGAGTATTGCCGCAGTGAGAATAATTCACCCTGCAAATCTGTTTCAGATATTCATAATATCCCATAGCCTGGCTGATTTTGCAGTCTCCGCAGATTACGATTTTGCCGCCTTCGCAGAATACCTCGTAAGTATTGAGACCGTCCGCGCTGTCAATTTCGCGCAGTTCAAACATACCGGCTATTTCGGGCGTGTTTCTAAGGATGAGGTTCTTCAATCTCACCACTCCTTCCGCGTGATATTATAAACCAAAGACGAGCTTTTCTCAATACCCTGATTGCCCTTTGTAAACTTTTTTGTAAAATTTCAAAAATCGCTTTACAGTATGGTAAAAATAATATAAAATAATTATAAGTAACGTAATAAAGGGGGAATCCGCCTTGCAGCCTGTATATAAAAGGATACTGCTCAAGATAAGCGGCGAGGTGCTCGCCGGCGGAAAGAATCACGGGTTTGATTTTGACGTGATAAACTCAATCTGCGCCGAGGTCAAAAAGCTGAACGAAATGGGAGTTCAGGTCGGCCTTGTCGTGGGCGGAGGAAACTTCTGGAGAGGCCGCAGCGGCGGCAATATGGACCGCACAAGAGCGGACCATATCGGAATGCTCGCGACCGTTATGAATTCTCTCGCTCTCGCCGATACTCTCGAGCAGCTCGGCGTTCCTGTAAGAGTCCAGACCGCGATTGAGATGAAGCAGTTTGCCGAGCCCTACATCCGGAACAAGGCAATCAGGCATCTCGAAAAGGGCAGAGTCTGTATCTTCGGAGCGGGCACGGGCAATCCTTACTTCTCAACCGACACGTGTGCTGCGCTCAGAGCGGCCGAAATCAACGCCGATGTCATCCTTAAGGCCACAAATGTTGACGGCGTCTATGACAAGGACCCCAACAAGTTTGACGACGCTGTCAAATACGATAAAATCAGCCATTCCGAGGTCCTCGAAAAAGACCTGAAGGTTATGGATTCAGCGGCCTTCTCACTCTGCAGAGAAAACAAAATCAAGATTCTCGTTTTCAACCTCAGCGACCCCGAAAACATAGTCAGGGCGGTCTGCGGCGAAAACACCGGAACACTTGTATATTAAATCTTATACGGAGGGTTATTATGGATATTTTACTTGCAAGCACAGAAGAAAAAATGCAAAAGACAGTCAAGCTCCTCAATCAGGAGTATTCCGAGCTCCGCGCGGGCAGAGCCAACGCAAATGTTCTCGATAAAATCAGAGTTGACTATTACGGCACCCCCACGCCCATCAATCAGATGGCGGCGGTATCCGTATCCGAGGCAAGAATCCTCACAATTCAGCCCTGGGATAAATCCACAATCCAGGCCATTGAGAAGGCCATCCAGGCATCGGATATCGGTATCAACCCCCAGAATGACGGCGTTGTTATCCGCCTGATATTCCCGCAGCTCACCGAGGAGCGCCGTAAGGATTTAAGCAAGGATGTCCGCAATATGGCCGAGAGCTCAAGAGTCGCAATCCGCTCCATCCGCAGAGATGCCATTGAGAAGGCAAAGAAGATGGAGAAGGCATCCGAAATCACCGAGGACGACCTTGAAGACGCCGAGAAGGATATTCAGGACCTGACCGACAAATACATCAAGGAAATCGACTCCGCAGCAAAAGATAAAGAAACGGAAATAATGACGGTTTAATCTGCTATGACTCGTGAACAGTTAGAGGGGCTGTCCCTGCCGAAGCATATCGGCATAATAATGGACGGCAACGGACGATGGGCAAAAAAGCGCGGGCTGGAACGAACCGAAGGTCACAAAGCCGGCGCCGATGTCTTTCGCAAAATTTGTAATTACGGTGCAGACATTGGCATAGAATGTATGACATTCTATGCCTTTTCCACCGAAAACTGGCGCAGACCTCCCAAGGAGGTTGCCGCCATAATGAAGCTCTTCCGCGACTATCTCAAAGAGGCAAACGAAAGAGAAAAAGAGAACGAGCAGCGGGGCCTTCAGTTTCATCTGATAGGTGAAAAAAAGGGTCTGCCCGCCGATATCGTGCGCAATCTCGATACTCTTGAGAGAGACTCGGCGGATAAAAAAGTAATGCGGGTGAATCTCGCGATAAACTACGGCGGCAGGGACGAAATCCTGCACTCCGTAAAAGCTCTGGCCGGTATGGCGAAGCGCGGCGAAATCAAGCCCGACGCCATCACCGAGGAGGATATTGCCTCCCACCTGTTTACGGCAGGTCAGCCGGACCCCGATCTGATAATAAGACCGAGCGGAGAATACCGCCTATCAAACTTTATGATATGGCAGGCGGCCTACTCCGAATTCTGGTTTTCCGATATACTCTGGCCCGATTTCACAACCGATGATCTGGACAGAGCCATTCTCGATTACTGCTCCCGCCAGAGGCGTTTCGGCGGAGTCTGAAAGGTAAAGAATTATGAAAGTTAGAATAGCGGTGGGCATCGCGCTCGCCCTCTTTGCAATAGGAATGCTTGTCTGCACCGGATACGGATACGAGGAGGTCATGACGATACCCGTCGTGCTGCTCTCCGTAATCTGCGTTCACGAAATACTCGGTATATCCGGCTGCAAAAACAAGGTCATGACGCGGCTTATGATGCTCTTCTCCGCGGGGCTTGATGTTTTTATCTGCCTGCAGCTCGGAAGGTATCTGCCGTTTTCCCCTCTGATTCTCATCGGAATCTATGTGCTCGCAGTGCTGATTCTGATGCTCAAAATGTATGACATCACAAGGTTTGAGCACGTCGCTTCGGGTCTCGTCGCTTCAATCGCCGTCTCTCTCTCGCTCTCGAGCGTCGTCATGACGGTGCATCTGCTCGAAAAATACCCCGTGCTCTTCAGCCGCTCAAATATAGTTTATATCCTTCTTATGCCCATGTTCTGCGCCTGGCTGTGCGACACCTTCGCCCTCTTTATCGGCAGAGCCTTCGGAAAGCATAAGATGGCCCCGAAAATCAGCCCCAAAAAATCGGTTGAGGGCGCGATAGCCGGTATCGTCGGCACTACAATTTCGGGAATGATTGCCTTCTTTGTATGCGATCATTTCTTCTTCGTCACCGATACAATCAGATGGTGGATGGTGCTTATCTATATGCCCGTAGGATGCGTAATGGGTATGTGCGGAGACCTCGCCGCGAGCGTCATAAAGAGAAACTACGGCGTCAAGGATTTCGGCACCCTCTTCCCCGAGCACGGCGGCGCTATGGACAGAGTCGATTCCTTCCTCTTCACAATGCCGTCGATGTATATTCTTCTCAACCTGGTTCTTTCGATATTTGTTAAATAAGCGGAGAATAAAAATGATAAAGTCACTGACCGTCCTCGGCTCAACGGGCTCGATAGGTGTGCAGGCGCTCGATGTCGCCCGGCTTATGGGCTTTGAAATCACGGCGCTCACATCAAATGTGCGCATTGATATTCTCGAGGACCAGATAAGGGAGTTCAGACCCGCCTTCGCCGCGGTAGCGGATGAAAAGAAGGCGGAGGAGCTCCGGATTAAAATTGCCGATACGGATACAAAAATACTGCCCGGTTACGCCGGAGTGCTCGAGTGCGCGTCGATTAAGACCGGCGCCGTGCTCAACAGCCTCGTCGGAATTGCCGGGCTGTTGCCGACAGTAAGGGCGATTGAGGCCGGGAACAAGCTTGCCCTGGCCAACAAAGAGACCCTCGTTGCCGGCGGCGAGACCGTTACGGAGCTTGCCGAAAAACACAATGTTGATATTCTTCCCGTTGACAGCGAGCATTCCGCAATCTTTCAGTCGCTTCAGGGATGCCCCGACAGGAAACAGGTAAAGAAGCTCATCCTCACCGCCTCGGGCGGACCGTTTTTCGGAAAAAAGGCGGATGAGCTCAGAAATGTGACAGCAGAGCAGGCGCTTAAACATCCGAACTGGTCGATGGGCGCAAAAATTACCATCGACTCGGCTACAATGATGAATAAGGGGCTGGAGATTATCGAAGCCGCGCGCCTGTTTGATATTCCCGGCGAAAGAATCGACGTGCTCGTCCACAGGCAGAGCATAGTCCACTCGCTTGTGGAGTACGAAGATAATTCCGTCATAGCTCAGCTCGGGGTGCCCGATATGCGTATCCCGATTCAGTATGCCCTCACCTACCCCGACAGATTCGTCAGCCCCGTCAGGGAGCTGAATCTCGCCCAGGCCGGCGCTCTGACCTTCGAGCTGCCGGACGACGAAACATTCAGATGCCCGGGCTACTGCCGCGAGGCGCTCAGAAGGGGCGGGCTCTATACCGCCGCGGTCAACGCCGCGAACGAGAAGGCAAACGAGCTTTTCAGAAAAGGAAAAATCAGATTCGGCGATATCGCGGAATCCGTGGAGGCGGCTCTCGGCCTCTCCCTTGACAACGGGGGCCGTACAGTCGAGGATATTCTTGCTCTTGACAGCGAAATCAGGCGTAAAACGGAGGAAATGTGGCAATGACAGAAACCATACCGCTCATAACACTCGGCGCAGTCTGGGGAAAGGTATGGCCCATACTTATTGCCATACTGTTTTTCGGGCTCCTGATTTTCTTTCACGAGCTCGGTCATTTCTCGGTCGCGAAGCTTTTCAAAATCAAGATCAACGAATTCTCAATGGGAATGGGGCCCGTCCTTTTAAAGAGAAAGAAGGGCGAAACGCAGTATTCTCTCAGGCTCTTTCCCATAGGCGGATTTGTCGCGATGGAGGGCGAAAGCACTCAGAGCGATGACGAGCGCGCTTTCTGCAATCAAAAGGCGTGGAAGCGTTTTCTCGTCATTCTCGCGGGCGGCCTCATCAACGTCATAATGGGTATAATCATCGTGATGATTATGCTCTCCTCCACCCACAACCTCATCTCAACCACCGAAATTCACTCCTTCTCCGACGACGCGAAAAGCCCCTCCTACGGTCTTAAGGCGGGCGACAGATTCTATAAGATAAACGGTCACAGAGTGTTTTCCGGCGAGGATGTCTCATTCCTTATGCAGAGAGACGACGACGGAGTTTTTGACATCGTCGTAAAAAGAGGCAAAGAGAAAGTCGAATGCAAAAACGTGGCTTTTGAGACAATGTACCGCGAGGTGCAGGGCAGAAAGATTTTCACCATCATCTACGACTTTACCATTGTGGGCGTTGAGAGAAGCGCCAAGAGCATACTCAAAAATACCGTTACGGAATCCCTGACCTATTCGAGGCTTGTCTATCTCTCGCTGTTTGACCTCATCACGGGTCACTACAAAGTCAGCGACCTGTCGGGCCCGATAGGTACCGTATCCTACATAGCGGACGCAACGCAAACCGCTACCAAGAGCGCGGACACGGATTATCTCTTTATGCTTATGGCGCTCATCGCAATAAACATCGGCCTTTTCAATCTTCTTCCCCTTCCCGCTCTCGACGGAGGCCATCTCTTCTTTATTCTCATTGAAATCATTTTCAGAAAGCCTGTTCCCAAGAAGCTTGAGGGACTTGTTCACGCCGTCGGTATGGCGCTGCTTCTGGCGCTGATGGCGGTCATATCCTTCAGCGATATATGGAAGCTTATCAAAGGTACTTACTGATGGAAAGACGAAAATCCCTTAAAATCAAAGCAGGCAATGTTTTTATCGGCGGCGGCAGCCCCGTCACGGTGCAGTCGATGCTCAACACCCCCTCGACAGACATTGAGGGGAGCGTGCGTCAGGCGCTGGAGCTGCAGCAGGCCGGCTGTGATATCATAAGAGCGGCGGTGCCCGATAAGGACGCCGTCGGGCTGATTTATGAACTGAAAAAGAATCTCACGGTGCCCGTGGTGGCCGATATTCATTTTGACTACCGCCTCGCTCTGGGCAGCATAGACGCGGGCGTCGATAAAATCCGCATAAATCCCGGCAACATCGGCTCCGATGACAGGGTAAAGGCGGTGGCAAAAGCCTGCAGGGAGCACGGAATTCCCATACGCATAGGCGTAAACTCCGGCTCCGTAGAGAAGAACATTCTCGCAAAATACGGCTCCCCCTGCGCCGAAGCGCTGGTCGAGTCGGCAATGTATCACGTCTCACTGCTTGAGAAATTCGATTTCAGCGACATTGTGATTTCAATAAAATCCTCGGATGTAAAGAACATGATTGAGGCGTACCGCCTCGCGGCCGCCCGGTGCTCCTACCCTCTTCATCTCGGAGTCACCGAAGCGGGCACATACGAATCCGCGCTTGTAAAGTCATCAATAGGCATCGGCTCTCTGCTCGCCGACGGAATCGGCGACACAATCAGAGTTTCGATAACCGATAATCCCGTGCGTGAGGTCGAGGCCGGCCGCAGAATCCTGAAGGCTCTCTCGCTCGGGAAAACAGGCCCCGACATAGTTTCCTGCCCGACCTGCGGCAGGACGAGAATCAACCTTATCGCTCTGGCCAAAGAGGTCGAGGAGCGGCTTTCCGCCTGCGATAAACCCCTGAAGGTCGCCGTTATGGGCTGCGCCGTAAACGGTCCGGGTGAAGCGAGAGAGGCGGATATAGGCATAGCCGGAGGGGACGGCTGCGCCCTTATTTTCAGACACGGAGAAATAATATGCAAGGTCAGCGAAAACGAAGCCGTTGACCGTCTTATCGAGGAGATTGACAGATTATAATATGAGAAATAACGATATACTCTATTTTGTAGGGGAGTATCTCGACGACGGGCTGCGCGCCGCCCTCGCGGACGGCAGCGTCTATGAGATACACCTCATTGAGGAATCGGGCACTCTTTATATCGGGGCCCGGTTCAAAACTTACACTCCGCCCGATATTCTCCGCAGCGCGCAGAATCAGATACGCAACGCGCTCGGAATCAGGAGGGTGACAATAGACCCCGTCTATCCTCCCTCCGAATTCGGCATCGACCGTATGGACGCGGTCATCGCGGCTCTCAAGGCGGAGAATCCCGCCGCAAACGGTTACTTTGACGATTCTCAGATTGAGATAGATGATGAGAACGCTCAGATTGTTTTCAATATCAAAAACGGTGTCGGAGTCCTGCTTGACACCGGCGCGGATGATTTCATCGCGTCATATATCCGCGACCATTTCGGAAAGATTTACGACATCGAGCTGCGAGGAGGAGAGGAGCTCTCTCTCGACTCTCCCGAATATGTCGAGATGCTCGAAAAATCGGCTCCCCCGCCCGCTCCCGAAGAAGCGCTTAAAAACAAAAAGGCTGTCAGGGAATATGAGGACCTCCCCATTTCTCTCACTCACGCCTCGCTCCTTTACGGCAAGCCCATAAAGAATAAGCCCGTAAGAATCAAGGATATTTCAATCGAAGACGGCTTCGTCACGGTATGGGGCACGGTCTTCAATCCCGATATAAGAGAGACAAAGAGCGGCAGGACGATCGTCTGCTTCTCAATCACAGACAAAACGAGCTCATACAGAGTCAAGATTTTCAAAGAAAGCGAGCTCGTCGCGAAGCTCTGCAAGGGGCTCAAAAAGGACGCCGCCGTGCTTGTCAGAGGGCGCGTTGAGTTTGACAACTATATGAAGTGCGAGGTCATCAACGCGAGCTCCGTCATGCTTATCGAGCTGCTTCTCGAGGAAGACACCGCTCCCGAAAAGAGAGTCGAGCTTCATATGCATACGAATATGTCTCAGCT
>CACZTQ010000028.1 GCA_902784155.1 Oscillospiraceae bacterium | reverse complement strand
CTTTTGTTAACCGTTGCGGTTTAAGCCGCAAATAATATATAAACAAGGAGAAAATAACCATGTCAACAGCCAAGAGAATTATTTCGGTTCTTCTGTGCCTTGCAGTATTCGCAGGCGTCTTTTCCGTTTCCTCGTATGCGTTCCCCGGGCTTGCTCCCGCGGAAACCGCCGCGCAGGAAGAGGAAGAAAAAACAGATGAAAACGCTCCCGAGACCACGGTAACGGTATTCGGTATGTTTGAGGCCGGCCCGTTCCTTTCAAGGCTCATCGACGCTTTCCCGCCGATTCTCATTTTCCTGGTTCCGTTTGCCGTTTTCTATGAGATTCCCTATGTGGTGAAGGATATTTTCACTTCCATGAGAAACAGAGTAACGGGCGAGGCCTGATTGAGAAACGTTTTACCCGCAGTCACGAACCGGGGCGGCAGCAGCCGCTCCGGTTTTTGCGCGCCGTTTTTCTGCAAAAAAACAGATAATTTTTGTTGAATTATTAATAATTCTTAAGTATAATAATATAGTTAATGATTTATACCTGTCAGAGTAAAGCGGACGTACGCGAAAGGGGAGATGCCCGGGATGAAACGGGTTTTCGCATGTTTAAAAGAGTATAAGTGGCCGTCGATTCTGACGCTTCTGCTTATGGTGGTTGAGGCGTTTATCGAGACGCAGATTCCCACGATAACGGCGAATCTGGTCAACACGGTCGAGAATTTTGAGGGCTACACCGGCGCGGTTTCAACCGAGGCGATGAGCGGAATAATCAGCACGGGCGTTAAGCTTGTGGCTATGGCCGCCGTCTCGCTTCTCTGCGGCGGTCTGGGCGGTTACGCCTGCTCGAAGGCGTCTGCGGGTCTGGCGAAAAATCTCAGGCACGATATATATGAGCGCGTGCAGACCTTCTCGTTTGAGAATATCGACAGATTCTCAACCTCGTCTCTAATCACCCGTCTGACAACCGATATCACAAATGTCCAGATGGCGTATATGATGATAATCCGCACCGTCGTGCGCTCGCCGATGATGCTCATATTCTCTATAATTATGGCTTACCGTCTCGGAGGAAAGCTCTCGTTTTTCTTCGCGGTTGCGCTTCCTCTGCTGATTTTCGGCCTCGCCCTTATCGGCAAGACCGTGCTCCCCGCCTTCAAGCGCGTATTCAGGAGATATGACCTGCTCAACGAATCCATCGAGGAAAATGTCCGCGGTATGAGAGTGGTCAAGGGCTTCGCCCGCGAGGAATACGAAAAGCAGAAATTCGGCGCGGAGGCAGACGGCATCCGCAAGGAATTCACCTTCGCCGAGAGAGTGGTTGCGCTCAACGCTCCCCTCATGCAGCTCTGTATGAATTTCAACATGGTGTTCATCCTCTTTGTCGGCGCGAAAATGATAGTTCAGAGCGGCGGCGAGACCATCAAGGTCGGTCAGATTTCCGCTATGCTGACATACGGAATGCAGACGCTTATGTCGCTTATGATGTTCTCGGTAATCTTTGTTATGGTTACCATCAGCGCAGAATCAGTCAGAAGAATCAGCGAGGTTCTCAAAGAGAATTCAACTCTCGTGAATCCCGAAGAGCCCGTCTGCGAGGTTGCCGACGGCTCGGTCGAGTTTGAAAACGTTTCTTTCAAATATTCCGCCGACGCCGAGGTCGATTCGCTCACGGGAGTCAATATCCGCATTGAGTCGGGCAGCACCGTCGGAGTAATCGGCGGCACGGGCGCGGGCAAATCGACTCTCGTCCAGCTCATCCCCCGTCTCTATGACGTGACGGGCGGCACCGTCAGGGTAGGCGGCCTCGATGTAAGGAAATACGACCTCGTCACCCTGCGCGACAGCGTTGCGATGGTGCTTCAGAAAAACCAGATTTTCTCCGGCACGATAGCGGAGAATCTGCGCTGGGGCAACCCGGAGGCGACAGATGACGAAATCCGCGAGGCGAGCCGTCTTGCGCAGGCGGAGGAATTCATAGACTCCTTCCCCGACGGCTACGAAACATATATCGAGCAGGGAGGCACCAACGTCTCCGGCGGCCAGAAGCAGAGGCTCTGTATCGCGAGGGCGCTGCTCAAGAAGCCGAAGATACTCATCCTCGACGACTCCACAAGCGCGGTTGACACTCACACCGATTCGCTCATCCGCGAAGGCTTCAGAAACT
>CACZTQ010000027.1 GCA_902784155.1 Oscillospiraceae bacterium | reverse complement strand
GAATTAGCGCCCATATTTACAACCATAAATATCGCCGCCGACCATAATCAGCTTACAATGGAAATGATGAAGAAGACCGCTTTAAAGCACGGGCTTGTGTGTTTATTGCACGAAAAGCCCTTTGACGGTGTTAACGGCAGCGGCAAGCATAACAACTGGTCCATCTGCACAAACGAGGGCGTGAACCTTCTCGAGCCGGGCGATACCCCCTATGATAACGCCCAGTTCCTTCTCTTCCTTTGCGCCGTTATCAAGGCGGTTGACGATTATCAGGATCTGCTGAGAATCAGCGTCGCCACCGCGGGCAATGACCACCGTCTCGGCGCCGATGAGGCTCCCCCCGCCGTTCTTTCAATGTTCCTGGGCGAGGATCTCGGAGAGATTCTCGAAGCCATAGAGACAGGCACCGCCTATGACCGCAAAGAGGAGGTCCTTATGAAGGTCGGCGTTCACGTGCTGCCGAAATTTCCCAAGGATTCGACAGACAGAAACCGCACCTCGCCCTTCGCTTTCACGGGCAATAAATTCGAATTCCGTATGCTCGGCTCCGCGAGCACCATATCGAGCGCCAACATCGTGCTCAACACCATAGTTGCCGAGTCGCTCAAATCCTACGCGGACCGCCTTGAGGACGCTCCCGAGTTTGAGGAGACGCTTCACAAGCTCATCCGCAAGACCATCAAGGACCATAAGAGAATTATCTTCAACGGCAACGGATATGACGATGAGTGGCTTGCCGAGGCGGAAAAGCGCGGGCTACTGAATCTGCCGACTACCCCCGATGCCCTTCCCTACCTTCTGAGCGAGAAGAATATTTCTCTGTTTGAAACCCACAAGGTCTTCAACAGGACGGAGCTTGAGGCAAGGTATGAAATCTATATGGAGAATTACTGCAAGACCGTGAATATCGAAGGTCTTACGGCCTCCGAGATGGTCAGAAGAGACATTCTCCCGGCTGTTACGGCGTATATCGGGGCGCTTTCTCAGACCGTCATAGCCCGCAAAAAGGCAACCTTCAGCGAAGAGAAATGCTATGAAGAGACCGTCATCAAACGCCTTTCTGCGCTCTCAAACAATATTTTTGACCTCGCCGAAAAGCTTGACGCTCTGCTTGCAAAGGCCAGGGACGAGAAGGATATCAAAGCTCAGGCGGAGCTCTATAAATCCGGCGTAATCAGCGTTATGAAGCAGATGAGAGAATCAGTTGACGCCGCCGAATGTATCACGGGCAGCGGATACTGGCCCTATCCTTCATACGGAGATATGCTCTTCAGCATCTGATTTCCGCCGCGAATAAATTATAAATAAAGGCAGGGAACCCCGAGTGGAGTTCCCTGTCAATCTTTTTATTTTGTTAATCCGTGAATCCTTCTTTGACCGCGTAATATGAAGGCTTGGGATTGCCCTGACCGTCAACGAGGCCCCATCCCGTCTCAACGGGGCAGTCGGGCTGACCGCAGACGTAGCAGTGAGAGCTGTCTGCCCAGCAATAGACAAACGCGCCGCAGAGATAGTCGAGCTTGCGCAGGCGGGGAATAAGGTCCTTGAAGAATTTTGCCTGACCTTCGGGCGAATGCTCATATCCGTCGAGCTTGCAGTTTTCGGGAAGCTGCTTATAGAAATGATGCGAATATTCGCCTTCGAAGATCATCTTGCCGAGCTCCTCGGCGCTCGCGTTGGGGTAGAGCTCCCTTATCTCTTCGGACATACTCCTCGGCAGAGCGTCAAGGAATTCATCCATACGGGCAATCGCGTCCTCTTCGCTTGAGAAGCCGTAGCTCTTTAGAAGCTCTTTCTTCTGAGCGTCCGTAAGAGTTTCGCCGTAACCGATATAACCGAATTCGCAGAGGATGAGCGGCTTCTGGGTAATCGTCCTTATCAAGCCGAGAAGCACCTGATAGAGATTGATATCGTGAACGAATTCCTCAAAGCAGCCGATATAAAGGTCAAAGCCGATATAGTCAAGCCACTTGTTGTATTTGAGCATTTTGATACCGACAATAGGATTCACGATGTTGTAGCCGATTATGATATCGGTGTCGCGCGTGGCCTCATACATTACCTCGGCGTGCATCCCGATAAAATCGACAGCCTCGTCAAGCGTCAGGGGCAGAGTGAATCTGTCGATACCCATTTCGTTGGTAATCTGAAACGCTCCGGCGATTCCCTTGAGGTCCTCGACCATGAATTTCGCTATGCGCTGGATTTCTTCCCTGTTTGCTGGGTCGCGCGGGTCAAGACCGTATTCAATATACTTATAAGGATAGGGAGTGATTGCGAAGACCTTGATGCCGTTATCGGCGTACGCCTTCTTCTCCGCCTTCCACGAGAGATAGGAGGGGCTCACGCTTCCGTCCTTCTCAAAGGGGAATGGAATGTCGCTGCGGGTCCATTCGATATTGGCTCCCTTGAGCAGATCGTAATCCTGCTCGGTGTGGCAGCAGCCCTTCATGAATCCGCCGGTTTTTTCGAGAACGGTTTTTACCTGCGGGTCATACTTTGCAAGGGGGTGAAATGACATCCAGAGATTCAGCGGAACAAGTATGCTCAGCAGAATCGAAAGCAGACGGTTAACAAATGACTGGCTCATCAGAATCATCTCCGTTTAATAATTGTATTATCAGTATAAATTATTTTTTTGTATTTGACAATATATTTTTATTATAAATTATTATTCATTATAAAAATTCACCCGCAGGGCCCGATGGAACCCTGCGGGTTTGTCATTTTAATTCGGATTTAATTATCCGCGCTTTATGAGCTGTAGATATTGTAGTCGGCCATGGGGACGGTATAGCAGAAGTCATCCGGATTGCCCTGAATTTCACATGAGGCGTTTTCTGTGGT
>CACZTQ010000026.1 GCA_902784155.1 Oscillospiraceae bacterium | reverse complement strand
TTCTCTCTGCAGTATTCATTGATTTCTTCTTTAGTGCAGTCAATCAGAGGCCTTATTATATTATCTCTCACGGGCGGAATTGAACACAGGCCTTTGAGAGCGGAGCCCCTTGTAAAATTAAAGAGGAAGGTCTCGACTCTGTCATTGAGATTATGAGCCGTTGCAATCACGCCGTCGGGGCAGACAGAATTGAAAAAGTCATATCTTACTTTTCTGCCCGCCTGCTCGAGGGTCATCCCGCCGGATTTCGCGAGAGCCGGCACATCATACCTCAGAGTGTGGAGTTTAACGCCGAGAGAATCGCAGAGCTCTTTAACAAACATCTCATCCCTGTCGGCGCTCTCTCCCCTGATGCAGTGATTGACGTGAGCGGCTTCAATCTCAAGAGAATATCTGTCTTTTAATCTCATGAGAATGTGAAGCATCGCGGCGGAATCCGAGCCTCCTGAGACCGCGGCAAGGACCTTCGCAGACCTGCCGAACATATTATAAGTGTCAACTGTATTTATAATTTTATCAATCATTATGTACTTTTTCAAAAGGAAGGAACAGCGTATGCTCCGCGTCCCAGGCAAAATCAACGGTACCGACAGAGCCGTGTCTGTTTTTGGAAACAATAACCGAAACCTTATTCACATCCCCATTCCCTTCGGAATACTCCGCAGAGCCGTCGTCCGATTCTCCCTGATAATAGTCTTCTCTGTAGAGCATCATGACTATATCGGCATCCTGCTCGATTGAGCCGGAATCTCTCAGATCCGAAAGCATCGGCTTATGAGATTTTCCTCTGCCCTCCGTAGCTCTCGAGAGCTGAGCGCAGCAGACAACGGGTATGTTGAGATCCTTCGCCATATTTTTAAGGCTTCTTGTGATTTCGCTTATCTCATTGACTCTGTTTTCACTTCTTACGGCGCCTTTGATAAGGCCGAGATAGTCGATAATAACGCATTCAACTCCGCCGAGACGTCTGGTCTTGGCCTTCATTTCGGGAACGGTAATAGCTGAGGTGTCGTCAAAATAAAGCTCGCAGTTTCTCAGAACCGTCGTCGCTTTGATGAGGTCATCCATCTCGGCCTTGCTTATATTGCCGCTTCTCATCTTCATCGAAGAAACTCTCGCTTCGGTGCCGAGAACTCTTGCGGCAAGCTGCTCTTTACCCATCTCAAGAGAGAAGAAGAGAACTTTTCTGTTTCCGAGCAGAGAAACATTGCGCGCAAGATTCAGCGCAAAGCTCGTTTTACCCATTGCAGGTCTCGCGCCGACTATAATAAGGTCGGACCTGTTGAGTCCCGTCAGGATGTTGTCGAGCTCTTTGAATCCCGTGGTATAGCCTTTATAAAGATCCTTGTCTTCGCCCATCAGCTTTTTGATAGAATCAAACAAGGGCTCGGTTATAATGTCATACAGCTTTTCGGGGCTGTCTTTTTCTTTACCCTGGCGGATATTGTATATCTTCTGCTCGGCGTCATCGAGGAGCTTATCCGCCGACGTTTCCTGGGCAGAAGCTTTTTCTATGGTGTCGGCCGAAATTGAGATCAGAGTACGGATATAATACTTTTCTCTGACTATCTTGGCGTATGACTCGACATTGTCGGTTGAAACTACGGACTGAGTAAGATTGAACAGATACTCTTTGCCCGCGACGCTGTCAAATTCGCCGTCGGCAACAAGCATATCGAGCACTACAAGAGCGTCGATTACCCTGTTTTCATTTTCGAGAGCCATCATCGCCCTGAAAATGCTCTGATGCCTCGGCTGATAAAAATAATCGGGGCTGCTGATATGAACAAGAACGGAATGAATACAGCTGTTATCGATAAGGATGCATCCGAGAACAGCCTGCTCGGCCTCGGCGCTCCACGGCATCTGTATTCCGTTCAGGGATAACAAATCGTTTTCTGCCATATTATTCTCCTACGCTGACAAAGAGAGAGGCGCTGATACCGTTATAGAGCTTAACCTCAACGGGATAAACTCCGAATGATTTCGCGTCTTCGAAAACTATTTTTTTCTTATCGATATCAAGGCCGAATTCTTCCGAAATAACCTGCGCGACATCTTTGGAGGTTATTGAGCCGAAGAGCTTGCCGTTGCTGCCCGCCTTCGCGGAGAGCTTGACGGTCTTCCCTTCAAGTCTCGCAGCGGTCGCTTTCGCCGCGGCGGTCTCGGTCTCGATTTTATGCTTCTCGGCGGACTCTCTGTTTTTGAGCTCGCTCATAGCCTGTTTATTTGCCTCAACGGCAAGTTTCCTGGGCAGAAGATAATTGCGGCAATAACCGTCTGAGGCGCTTATCAATTCGCCTTTTTTACCTAATCCCTTGACATCCTGAGTAAGAACAACTTTCATTTCAATTCTCCTTCACAGTAGATTTAGAAAGCACTTCAAGCAGTTTTTCTTTCGCTTCCTGAGTGCCGGTGTTTTTCATCTGACAGGCGGCCATCGTTTGGTGTCCGCCTCCTCCGAGCTGCTCCATAATAAGCTGAACATTCACATCGCCGAGACTGCGCGCGGAAATGCAGGTTTTCTCATTATCGGTGAAGAAAACAAACGACGCTTTGATTCCGGATATATTCAGCATTTCGTCCGCAGACTTTGAAGCGATGAGCCTTGAATTCGGGCTTTCATTCTGAACCGTCGATACGGCAAAAACATCTTTGAATGTCTCGCTTTTATAGACTGTCCTGTTGATTTCCCTGCCGGTATCGGAATCATTGCTGAATAACCGGCTGACCTTGACGGTGTCCGCCCCGCAGCTTTTAAGATACGCGGCGGTTTCAAATGTGCTCACGGAGGTCCTCAGGACAAAATCCTTTGTATCGAGCATAATGCCCGAAAGAAGCGCCGAAGCTATAATATCCGGAATCCTTTCATCGCCCGCTATATGCTGAAGCATCTCCGCAACAATCTCGCTGGCGGATGAGGCGTTCGGATTATGGATAAAAACATACTTATCCGTCTGCGCTCCCGGCACAAGGCGGTGATGGTCGATTATGACCTTGCGCGCGGTCTGCGAAAACACCTCAGGCGCGTCGCAGATTTCGGGAACGTGAGTGTCGGTGAGCACAAGCAGCGAATTCTTATCGAGGCTTTTGAGAGCCGCGTCCTCGCCGGTAATAATATTCTCAAAGCCTGAGCCGTCAAGTGATTCAACAAGCCTGCCCGCGAGTGACGAGGCGGAATTATAAATGATATTCGCTCTCTTCCCGAGCACCTGACAGGCGTAAGCTACGCCGAGAGCCGAGCCGATGCTGTCATAATCGGCGGATTTGTGACCGCAGATAAAAACGTTGGAAGCGGCGTTGATTTCGTCGCTGAGCTGAGAAGCCCAGAGCTTAATCTTGATTTTGTTTCTCTTGTCGGCGCTCTTTGATACCGCGCCGAAAAATCTGTAATTTCCGTCAGGGAGAAGGAAAGCAGCCTGGTCTCCTCCCCTGTTAATAGCCGTATCGAGCGCCTTGCGCGCCGACTTCTCCGCGGATTTGAGATTATCTCCGCAGGCGATACCCGCCGACAGGGTGACCTGCATATTCTTTTCTTTGTAAGTACAGTTCCTGACTTTTTCGAGAACGGAGAATCCGTCCTCAATCATTTTATCGATATTTTCCTTTTCGGTAACAATCAGAAGTCTGTCGTCGCTTATCTTCTTGTTGAACGAGTTGAAGCTGTCGCTCCAGGAATCGATTATTCCGTCAACCTTGCTCTTGAGCTCGGATTTTTCGGAATCCCTGCTGAGCAGTATATTATCCTCAATATTATCGGTCTGGAAGATGATAATGTAAGGCCTGCTCATCATATAGCGGAATTCAGTTTCTTTCAGCTGAGTATTGTCAATGAATTTATAGGCCGTGAAGCGCATTCCGTCACGGTGAAAATCAACCGTGTTGACAAGGTAATACCTCTCGCCGATTTTAACGTATTTGTTATAATCCGCATCATACTCGTTGCCGAGATAATCGGCTATCGACGACACCTGCGTGATACTGTCGCCGGTCATTTCGATAAAGCGCTCGTTTGCCCATTTTATTGCTCCGTCTTCGTCACAGACCGCAACCGGAAGCGGCATATTGGAAAGGACTTTATTGTCGGAGTAATCAAGCTTTTTTGACGTGAGAGACAACATCCTCCGGTATCTGTGCCTCGCCGAGAACATCCTGATAAAACCGAGCAGGACTATAACGGCGAGAATAACGGCCTCAACCGCAGCAACCTTTATATCGAACATCAGCAGCGTAACGCCGATGAAAAGCGCACCGCCGAAAATCAGCAGCGATATAAAAAGTATGTCATAGTAGAAGCCTTTGAATTTCATTTAAACCTCCAGAATAACGGGAAGAATAACCGGGTCTCTCTTGGTCTTTTCGTGAACGTATTTCGAAACTGCGTCCTTAACCTTGCCCTTGATGGCGGATACATCCGAGATATTTGAATAATAACAGTTCTCAAGGGACTTTTCTGCCGCATTGACGGCTCCGGAAATCAGCTGCTCGGATTCTTTGACATAGACAAAGCCGCGAGTAATGACCTCGGGGCCCGAAATGAGCTGACCGGTCTGATAATCTATAGCCGCCGTAACAACGAGAATTCCGTCTTCGCCGAGATGCTTTCTGTCTCTGAGAACAACCGCCCCTACATCGCCTACGCCCGAGCCGTCAACAAAGACTCTGCCCGCCTGAACGGGAGCGCCCATTTTGACCGATGATGACGTGAGCTCAACGACATTGCCGTTATCGGCGATAATGATATTCTTTTTGGGGATACCCATCGCTTCGGCAAGGCCCGCGTGCTTGGTAAGATGCTTCTGCTCGCC
>CACZTQ010000025.1 GCA_902784155.1 Oscillospiraceae bacterium | reverse complement strand
GCAGAGGAAATCTTTGCCGAGAGCGGACTCAAATACTGGGTATCCTGCCGTCAGTCGGGCATACTCTACGCTGATATTCTCAAGAATATGGATCCCATCATGTTCCACGTTCCCATCAACGGCGTTCTTGAGTGGGCAACCGTCGAGGATTCAGCCCGCCTTATGGTCAATGTCTGCGGCGACGATATCCCCGAGGAATTCTGGAGAAGATTCTACAATATCGGTTCCGGCGAGGAATACAGACTCACAAACTTTGAGTTTGAGCAGCTCCTTCTCGATACCATCGGAATCGGTTCTCCCAAAAAGATGTTCCAGCCCAACTGGTTCATCACCCGCAACTTCCACGGCCAGTGGTATTATGACGGCGACGAGCTTGAGAAGTACTGCCACTTCAGAGCCAACATCCCCGTCAAGCAGTATTTCAAATCCCTTATGGATCATGTCGAGCCCTATTTCAAGCTCGCTTTCCTCGGCAGACCCTTCGCTCCGCTGATTAAGAAGACCTTCATGAAGTCTCTCGCCAACAAAGAGATTTACGGTACTCAGTGGTGGATAAAGAATAATATTCCCGAGAGAATCTCCGCTTATTACGGAACCATCGAGGAATACAATGCTCTTCCCGAGAGCTGGGATGATTTCAAGATTGTCATTCCCTCAAAGAAGACCACGGCCTCCGATGTCGTCGTTCTCGACCACGGCTATGACGAGAGCAAGCCCGTTGAGGAGCTCACGATTGAAGACTTTAAGAAGGCGGCTCAGTTCAGAGGCGGCGATTGCCTTGCCACCGAAGAGGATTATGTTGACTTCTATACTCCCATCAAGTGGAAGAGCGCAAGAGGCAACGAATTCATGATGAGCCCCAACCTTGTTCTCAGAGGCGGCCACTGGTGCCCGCAGGAATTCCCGACCGACTGCGAAGGAAAGAAATTCTACTGGGATTATGACTATGAGGCATCAATCAACCCCTTCTTTGCCCAGGTGTGGTATCCTCTTCACGACAAGAGCGAAAACAACGTTTATACCGAGGCGATTTTCAAGGGCTTCGAGGGCTTCAAAGACTGATAAACAAACAATAAATCTTATTTTTAAAGGCAGAGCTTGTCTCTGCCTTTATCACGGTTGAAATGAAAAAATCACATCCTTTAAGAATAATACTCTGTCTTCTTCTCGTTACCGCCGCGGTCATTGCCGTTTTTGCGCGGGGCTTCCTCTTCAGAGGCAAGGCGGATGAGGAAAAAACTCTCAGAATCGTCTCGGAGGGGATAACCGGCAATTTCAATCCCTTCTTTGCCGACTCGCCCGGTGACCTGAGCGTCAACAATCAGGCGTTTATGCGCATTCAGAGAAGGGGAAACGACAACAGGCTGACAAATTCCGCCGGCAGTATCTCCTACGAGTATCTTGACGCGGATAAAGTCAAATATACCGTAACAATCAAAAAGAATCTCTATTTCTCCGATGGTACAAACGTTACCATTGACGACGTTATTTTCTTTTATTATCTCTGCGCGGACGCAACTTATGACGGAGTATTCAGCGACTTTTATCTCAACGATATACAGGGGCTGAAGGAATACTACTACGACGATAAGAATTACAAGACCGCGCTCGAAGACATAAAAGGCGAGAAGGCCAGGGCGGAATACATAGACAAAAACTACGGCAACGGTATTTCGGTCAAGGAAATCAGCGGAATCAAAAGGGTGGATGACTACACCTGCACCGTCCTTTTCAATTCAAGAAACATCAACGCCGTTTCCGCGCTGAATGCGTTTATAGTTTCCAAGGCCTTTTACTCGGCCGAATATGTCAAGGGTAACGCCGCCCTGCTTAAAGATTTCACAACTCTTTCACTCGGCTGCGGTCCTTATTTCATTGCCGATTTTGATAAAGAAAACAATACCGCGTCGCTCAAAAGAAACAAATACTTCCGCGAATATGAGACGGAGTTTGCTTCTCTCGAAATCCTTGACGCCGATAAGATGAAGACGGATGCCGTAAAGTCCGTCATTTCGGGCAAGGCGGATGTCGCAACGGTTATCGCCGATACGGAGGTTATGAGCGCGGTTACATCCGGCGCGAAGTATCTCATCACGGATGACGACAGCTACATTTCTCTCTTTGTCAACACCAAAAAGATTCCCGATGAAATAGTCCGCAGGCAGATTATGAAGGCCTGCACTGTGCGCAAGGGGCTTGACAGCCGCTACGGCTCATACTATACCAAGCTTTCAAGACCTCTGAGCGTCAGATTCGCCGAGTATCCGGGTGCTGCCGAGCCCTATTATGAGGGAGGGCCTGTCAAATCCATTATTGAAAACGAGGTCAAAAAGCTCAGCCTCTACTGCGTCGGCGATGAGAATTCACCCGAAAAAACAGCCGCGGACGATATGGCGGCGGAGCTCAACGCGGCGGGGATAAAGACTACCGTCACTCTCTGCGATTACGCCAAACTCCGCAAGGATGCGAAATCCGGCAAGGCGGATTTGTGGGTGATGAGCGTTAAGGACGGCGGCACCTGCGATAAATACGACTGGTATCACACGGGAGGAAGATTCAACCTGACCGGAATTTCGGACGAGGGAATCGACGGCCTGTGCGAGCGCCTCAGGTCCTCGACGGGTTTCACCGATAAAAAAACCGCCGCCTCTCTTCTGCTGGACGCTATTATGGAGCAGTCCGTTGAGCTGCCCGTCTGCCAGCTTGAGAGGGTAACCGTCTATAACGGCGATATTCTCAGCGATGACATTATTAACAGTTTATTCTTGAATTTTTAAAATCATTATGGTATAAAGGCTGTATGAAAAAAACTGCTGAAAAAATAACGGGCGTTCTGCTCTCACTTCTTCTTATAATCTCTCTTTTTTCATCCTGCTCCGAGCCTGTCAGGGTTGAGCGGGAGGACGATACATCCGCCGCCGAAGCGGAATCGGAATCCTCTCAGGGTACGGTGACTCTTACATTCCCCGAGGGCTATTCCGTCTCAAAGATTGCTCTCAAACTTGAGGAGAACGGAGTCTGCAGCGCCGAAGAATTCAGAAACGAGGCAAATAACCGCGATTATCTCTCCGAATTCGGCTTTGATATTCCCAACCCCGGCGACAGGGCCTTCCTGCTCGAGGGGTATCTCTTCCCGGATACTTATGAATTCTATTTAGGCGAAAGCCCTTCATCCGCGCTGAAGAAATTCCTGAGGAATACAAAGTCGAAGCTCACTCCCGAGATAGAAGCCGGGGCATCGGAGCTCGGTTACAGCGTCGATGAAATCCTCACGCTCGCTTCCATTGTCCAGAGGGAGTCCGGAGGCTCGTCGGAGGCTCCGCGTGTTTCGGGCGTTATACACAACAGACTAAACTCGCCCGATTTCACGAAGCTTCAGTGCGACGCGACCGTTTCTTATCTCAAAGAGAGCATCAAGCCTTATATAGACGATGAGGATGTCTATTACACATATTGCGAGAATTACAATACCTATATGTGCAAGGGGCTTCCCGCGGGGCCCGTCAACAACCCCGGTATGGCTTCAATCAACGCCGCTCTGCATCCGGAGGAATCATCATATTATTTCTTCCTGACCGATTCAAACGGTGTTTATCATTATTCGGAAACCTGGGAGGAGCATTCCGCCGAGGTTTCAAAAGCAGGATTATAAATACGGAGGAATCATAATGAAAAGAATTATCTGCATTCTGCTCGCTCTTCTGACCGTTGCCGCTCTTTTCGCTTCCTGCGGCAAAAAAGAGGGCGAAGAGAAAACAGGAATCAAAGAAGTTACCTTCAAAGAGGATGACGTCAAGCTCTTCGAGGGCTTCAGCTATGCCCCCACGGGTGAGGGCACCGCGGCGATAGTCGGCTTTCAGTCACACGATATGAAGGATATTCAGATTCCCGACAGAATCGGCTCCTATCAGATAACAACCATCGCCAAGGGAGCCTTCGAAAACAACGACAAAATACGCCGCGTCAGATTCCCGAGATTCCTGACAACCATCGAAGAAGGAGCTTTCAAGGGTTCGACGATTTACGGCGCGATTATGGTCTATTCCGATAAGCTCGCGACCATAGGCAAGGATGCCTTCAGAGACTGCCCCGAGCTAGTCCAGCTCGACATTCCCGCTTCTGTCGAATCCTACGGCAGCAAGTGCTTTGCGGGCTGCCCGAATCTTGTCTCGGTCTGCTTCAGGGGAGACAATGTGACCGCTGATAACTCTGTGTTTGAGGGCTCAAACACATCTTTCAGGATTCAGACCTACGAGCCCAATTCGGCCGTTCAGAAATTCGCCGAAGAAAACGGCTATGAGGTCGGCATCCTGCCCAGGAGCGGCAGCTGATATATAATACCCGGGCGGCAGACTGTCGCCCGTTTCCTTTATTATAATTTACGGAAAGAGCTGATATAATGAAAAAGTTACTTTCACTTTCTCTTTCGTTTTTATTTATTCTTCTTCCCTGTTTTACCGTCTCAGGCTCGTCGGCCGGTGATAAGCTTGTTGTCGCCGTGGCTTCCGACCTTCACTATAATCAGCCGAGGGAAAAGCTCGAAGGCGATATAGATGACGAGGTTTATTTCTACGCCAACCGCAGGGCCGCAATGGAGGACGAGAGCGGATTCATCATCGATGAGTTCCTTTCACAGTGCGCCGGTAATGAGAGCGTAGAATTTGTCTTGATTGCGGGAGACCTTGCCGACAACGGCAGAAGGATTGAGCAGGAGCATCTTGACGTTGCCGCGAAACTGCGCGCCTTCGAAGAGAAAACGGGCAAGCAGGTCTATGTCGTTAACGGCAATCACGATACGGGCAGAGGGGAAGAGGACGTCACCAACGAAAGATTCCGCGAAATCTACGCTCAGTTCGGATATGACGAGGCTCTCGACACTCAGGAAGGCACTCTCTCCTACACCGCGGACCTCGGCGATAAATACCGCCTTATAGCGGCCGACAGCTGCGACCCGGGCAAATCCACCGAGGACGGCCTGACGAGCGACAGGGTTGACTGGATTGTATCTCAGGCGAAAAAAGCCCGCGAGGACGGGAAGTATCCCGTTCTCATGATGCATCATAACCTCCTGCCTCACATGCCTCTCCAGAGGATTCTCAGCCACGATTTCATAGTCCGCAATCATACCGCCGTTGCCGCCCGCTTCGCCGATGCCGGCATCAGGATAGTTCTGACCGGCCACGAGCACGGCTCCGATGTTATTTCTTATACAAGCCCTTCCGGCAATACCGTCACCGATTTTTCAAACACCTCGCTCACGATGTATCCCCTCGCATACAGGGTTATGGAATTCGGCGATGAAAAGATTACATACAGCGAAAAGTTCATTGATAAAATCGATTATGAAGCCCTGACCTCTGCTGTTGACGGATATACGGATAAACAGCTTGAGCCGATGCGCGCGGACCTCAACGCCTACGCAAAGGGATTCTTCAAAGCGGGAATCCGCTACCGCCTGTGGCTCTCGCTAACTCCCGAGAAGCTCGGAGTTGCCGAGGATAAGTTTTATTCAGACCTTGTCTATACGGCTGTCAACGGCCTTGTGGATATCCTCGATATGCCTCTTTACGGAGAAGGCGGCCTTAAAGAAAAAGCAAGTGAATACGGCATCGATATTCCCGACAGCGGCTATAAAAACGGCTGGGATGTCGCAACGGAAGTCGTCGGTTATCATTACGCGGGCAGCGAGCCGTTTGCCCTTGATTCAACCGAGGTTACGCTCATTCTCAGAATAGCGGATTTCCTTCTTCTCGAAGATCTCTCAACCGTCAATGACAAAGTTTTCCTCGGCGCGGCAAATAAGATTCTCTCGAATTTCGGTACTGATACCGTCTGCGCCGATTTCACCAAGGCCGCCACGAAGGTATTCGGCCCCGTAACTGCGGGCGAGTATTTTATCCTCGCGATTGCCTCCCCGCTGCTCTACGGCCTCGCTTATGACAGGGACGGTCTTGAAGACAATAACGGTGAGATTCCGGGCTACGGCGCCGATATGTCGAATGCCGAAGCCGTTTCATCCGCCGCGCGTGATTTCTTTGAAAAGCTTCGCCTTTATCTTTCAATGTTCTTTAAGTATTTCACGCGTATATTCACAAAGGCTTTTATCAGATAAATATATCAGTCAATACGAAACGCCCGCAGGATTTACCTGCGGGCGCGCTTTTTATTCCGTT
>CACZTQ010000024.1 GCA_902784155.1 Oscillospiraceae bacterium | reverse complement strand
CTGATTCTCAACTGCTCAAACATAATCGATATGTCCGAGATTGAGCAATACGGCGATAAAATATCGGCAATCATGTATGTCTGGCAGGGCGGAATGGAGAGCGGAAACGCGGTCGCGGACGCGCTCTACGGCGTCTGCCCTCCCTGCGGGAAGCTCCCCGATACCATAGCGGCGGATATTTCGGCATACCCCTCGTCGAGCAATTTCGGAGCGAAGAGATTCAACAATTATTCCGAGGATATATATGTCGGATACAGGTATTTCGAAACCTTCGCTCCCGAAAAGGTACTCTACCCCTTCGGCTTCGGCCTTAGCTATACGGATTTTGAGTTTTCGGATGTTTCTTTTGACAAGAGCGAAACGGCCGTAACCGTTGATTTCGCCGTGCGCAATACCGGTAAATTCAAGGGGAAAGAGGCCCCTCAGATATACTTCGAAGCCCCTCAGGGAGCCATCGGAAATCCGTCAAGGCAGCTCGTTTATTTCAATAAAACAAAGATGCTTGAGCCCGGCGAAGAGCAGGTCTTCAGGGCGGAGATTCCCGTTGAATCCCTCGCCTCTTTTGACGACAGGATTCAGCACGCCTGGGTGCTCGCGAGCGGCGAATATAAATTTTATCTCGGCGCGGATGTGAGAAGCGCGAAGGAATGCGGCAGCTTCACACAGCGCCGCGACATAATAGGTCCCCGGCTGCCTCAGCGCGCCGCTCCCGTCGAGGAATTTCTCAGACTCGTCAATGACAGAGGCAGGGTAAAATTCGAAATCGCTCCTCTTTCGGGAGTGAATCTCAGAAACACAATCAAACGGGCTCTGCCCCGTTTCAGCCCGCCTCCGGCGGAAGAAAGCTGCACTCTCGCGGATGTGAAATCCGGGAAGGTGTCAATGGAAAAATTCATTATGACGCTCTCGCTCGAGGAGCTCGAAGCCCTCAGCCGCGGCGACTATACGATGAACAGCCCGCTCGGTACATCCGGCAACGCGGGGGTTTACTGCGGAGTGCTGAAATCGTTGAGAGACAAGGGGATTCCCGCCCTGACATTCACGGACGGCCCCTCGGGGATAAGGCTCAACACAACGGCCTCTCTCATCCCCATAGGCACCTGCCTCGCGAGCACCTTCGACACGGAGCTGATTGAAAAAATCTACACGGAAACCGGCAGGGAAATGAAGGCTCTCGGCTCGGATGTCATAGCCGGACCCGGTATGAATATTCACAGAAATCCTCTCTGCGGCAGGAATTTCGAATACTTCTCCGAGGACCCGTATCTGACCGGCAAAGCGGGCGCGGCGGCGGTCAGGGGAATCCAGTCATCGGGCTCCGGCGCCTGCCCTAAACATTACGCCTGCAACAACCAGGAATTCAACAGGACCCACAATGATTCAAGAGTCTCCGAGAGAGCCCTTCGCGAGATATATCTCAAGGGATTTGAAATCTGTGTCAAAGAGAGCAATCCTGTCAATATCATGACCTCCTACAACAAGATAAACGGCGTGTGGGGGCATTATCACTACGACCTTGTCCGGGGCATTCTCCGGGACGAATGGGGCTGGGACGGCTGCGTCATAACCGACTGGTGGATGCGCTCCGCCCGCTCGCCCGAATTCCCCGCTCTCAGGGACCAGGCCTACCGCGTCAGAGCAGGCGTCAATATATTGATGCCCGGCGGAAGCAGGACGGGAAAGCACGTGCCGGACGGCACCCTGACCGAGTCTCTCGGAAAAGACGGGGGAATCACCCTCGACGAGATAAGAGAGAACGCGGTGTATATCCTTAAATTCGCAATGAAATTTATATGAGGTGTCATTATGAAAAAGTTTTTACCGGGAACAGCGGCGGCGCTGATCGTTTTAGCGATTTGCGTGAGCGCCCTCACGGGCTGCGATATGAAGGCTCCGTCCCTGCTGATAAAGGAATCGACCACCAAAGCGGCGTATGACGAGGAATCCCTGCGCGCGGAATTTGAGAGAACCTCAGTGCCCGAGGAGACGACGGATCAGACCGAGGCCGAAACCGAGGCGGAATCCGAAACCGAGGCCGTGAGCGAAGCGGAAACTCAGGCCCCCGAAAGCGAAACTCAGCCCTCCGAGGAGGAGACGGAGCAGACCGAAGCCGCCGTCACCGAGGCCGTGACAAAGCAGGAGCCCGCGACCGTCACCACCACAAAGAAGACGGTTGTTGACACGGAAATAGATTCAAAAGAGACAAAATCCGATTACAAATACGGAGTCAAAAAAATCGATGTCGTAAGCACTTACTACAACATTTATTCCGACGGCTCAAAGGTGCAGACCGACCAGAAAAGATATACGAAATACGACTATTCGGGCTTCAAGGCATCCACAAGCGAGCTTACGGGCGAGGCGAGGACAAACAAGCTCACATACGCCTCTCAGATAAGCTCCGCCGCGGCGGCAATCAATGAGATGCGAAGGAGCGAGGGCAAGGAAGCCCTGACGCTCGACGACAGCCTCTGCACTGCCGCCTGCGTTCGCGCGACGGAGATGGCATACAGCGGCAAGGTCGGCAGCAAGAGGCCGGGCGGCGGCGCATATTCAACGGTTCTCTCCGATCTCGGAATCAGCTTCTCAAAGCCCTGGGAGCTCACCTGCAAGGGCTACAGAGACAGCTCCTCCGCTGTCGGCGCAATCAAGGGCCCGAGCGGGAATTACAGCGGAATGACAAGCGAATCCTATAAGAAAATCGGCGTCGGAGTTGCGGCCGACCCCGAAGGGAATCTCTACTGGAGCTTCATTTTTACGGCGTAATCTCCGGTTGAGGTTACTGCGGATTATCAAATTCTACTTGTAATTTTGAAAATAATATTTTATAATATGGTGTAATACTATTCTTGAGGAGGATACACAATGAGCAAATATGTTATTTCCTACGACATAGGAACAACGGGTGTAAAAACCTGCATTTTCGAAATAGACAAGACCATCAGGCTTCTCGGAGCGGGTATGGAAGGTTACTCCCTCTACGTGCTGCCCGGCGGCGGCGCGGAGCAGGACCCCGACGAATGGTGGACCGCGATGTGCAACACCACAAAGACGGCCTTTTCGCAGTGCAGCGTTACACCGGATATGATTGAAGGCGTATCCTTCTGCTCGCAGGCGCAGGGTCTCGTGCTCGTTGACAAGGACGGCGTACCCGTTCACAGGGCTTTCAGCTATATGGACCAGCGCGCGACGGAGCAGATTAAAAAGGGTATGGCTTACGGCCCCCAGATTGCGGGCGCAAACATATTCAAACTCATCCCCTCCCTCATTATCACCGGCGCCGTTTCCGCCAGCGTAAAGGACCCCGTGTGGAAATACAACTGGATGAAGGACAATGAGCCCGAGAACTTTGCCCGCGCTTATAAGTGGCTCGATGTCAAGGAGTATCTTATCTGCAGAATGACCGGGAAATTTGTCATGACAAGAGACTCGGCCTTCGGCACTCTCTTCTATGATATAAGAGACGGCAAAAACTGCTTCAGCCCCAAAATCGCAAAGCTCCTCGGAGTTGATATGAAGCATATGCCCGAAATCATCGACAGCGACGCCGTTGCGGGCACTCTCACCGCCAAGGCGGCCGCGGAGCTCGGCCTCAAAGAGGGCACTGCGGTATTCGGCGGCGGTATGGACGCTTCGCTCATAGGCGTCGGCGCCGGAGCGGCGGGCCTCGGAGACACCCATATCTATCAGGGCACATCCGGCTGGGTATCGACGGTTGTTGACAGGAGCATAGTTGACACCTCGGCTATGATTGCCGCGGTTGTCGGAGTTCAGAACGGCAGATACAACTATTTCGCCGAGCTCGAGACGGCTGGCAAGTGCCTTGAATGGGTCAAGGACCACCTCGCTCTCGACGAAATCGGCATCTATCTCGAAAAGACTCATGTCGCGGAGTCAAAAGAAACCGTATATACTTCGCTTTACGATTATCTTTCAAAGATTATCAGCGAAACTCCCGCGGGCTCGGGCGGAGTCGTATTCACTCCCTGGCTTCACGGCAACCGCTGCCCGTTTGAGGACCCGTGCTCAAGAGGAATGTTCTTCAACATCTCGCTCGAAACAGGCAAGACTCAGCTCATCCGCTCTGTTGTCGAGGGCGTCTGCTTCCATCTGCGCTGGTTCCTCGAAACGCAGGATAAGAAGATCAAAACATCCGACACCGTGCGCTTTGTCGGCGGCGGCGCTCTGAGCGACGTCACCTGCCAGATTCTCGCGGATATAACCGGCAAGACCATCGAGACTGTTGACAGCCCGCAGAATGTCGGCGCTGTCGGCGCGGCGGCCCTTATGGCTGTCGGTCTCGGAATAATCGACAATGTCGGCGAGGCAAAGAAGCTCATCCCCGCTACCAAGACCTTCAAGCCCGACGGCAGAAACAAGGCGGTTTATGACCGCAACTTCGAGGTCTATAAGACTCTCTACGCAAATAACAAAAAGGCATTTTCCGCGCTCAACGGTTAAATGCATCACGGCGGATTCAAGCCGCCCCTATGACGGAGGTATTCCAATGAAAAAATACATTGCGCTTGCGCTTTCGATAATGACGCTTGTTTGCGTTTTCACCGCCTGCGGCAAAAAGCCCACCGGCACCGAAGCGGTCACGGTTCAGGGCGGCGAGACCCTCGCTGTTCTCACTAAGGAGGACGGCGGCCTCGAGAGAAACGATCAGGGCGATATTCTCATGGTTGTCACGGAAGAAGACGGCAAAGCCGTCACGGATAAGGACGGAGAGCAGCAGACCACACAGGTCAATCTCAAAACCGCGTTCGTCTATGACAACAGGATTGAATTCAAGGATTATTATCTTGAAATCCCCGACGGCTGGACCAACGATCTGAGCTACACCGACCTCACCATAGCCAAAAAAGGCTCGGATGAGACGATAAAGATAATGCGCTCGGAGGATAAATCCCTTGAGGATGCAATGAGCAACACCGAGAGTATGTTCAAAACCGTCAAGGATATCAACCCCGCCGCCGTCACCTCAAAGTCAACCATCAAAATCAACGGCGAAGGCTGTATCTTTATGTCGGCCTACAGCAAGACCGAAGAAAACGAAAACTATCTCGCATACGCTTTCCTTGAGAACGAAGGAGCGCTTTATACATTTATGGTAACCGCGGCCCACGACCTCACCGGCAATCTCGGAGAGATTGAAAAGATTCTCAACAGCGTGGAATTCAAATAATCCGGAGGACCTTTCAGATGTTATTCACCCAGGATATAGGTATAGATCTCGGCACCGCCAACACCCTTGTATTCGTCAAGGGAAAGGGAGTCGTAATCAGAGAGCCGTCGGTTGTTGCGGTTGACCAGAAGACAACCCCGCCCAAGGTGGTCGCCGTCGGAGCTCAGGCAAAAGAGATGATAGGCCGCACTCCCGGCTCAATGGTGGCCGTGCGTCCTCTCAAAGACGGCGTTATCGCGGATTTCGATATCACCGCCGAAATGATTGAGACCTTCATAAAAAGAACTGTAAAAAGCAAACCCTTCCTCAAAATAAGGGTTCTTATCTGCATACCCTCGGGCGTCACCGAGGTTGAGAGAAAAGCGGTTCACGACGCTGCCAGAAGCGCGGGCGCGAGCTATATTTCGCTCATTGAGGAGCCCATGGCCGCGGCAATCGGAGCCGGTATGCCGGTTTCTGAGCCGATAGGCAATATGGTTGTGGATATAGGCGGCGGCACGAGCGAAGTGGCAGTCATTTCACTCGGCGGAGTCGTCACATCAAACTCCTGCCGCGTAGCGGGCGACAAGCTCGACGAGGCGATTGTTTC
The DNA here is from genome assembly GCA_902784155.1 of Oscillospiraceae bacterium. GTDB lineage: Bacteria > Bacillota > Clostridia > Oscillospirales > Acutalibacteraceae > CAG-177. Next base: position 10,089 of record CACZTQ010000024.1, on the reverse strand, counting down.
CTACATAAGAAAGAAATACAACCTTCTTATCGGAGACCGCACCGCCGAGGATATAAAAATCAAAATCGGCTCGGCCTACCCCTATGAGGGAGAGGGCTCGATGAATATCAAGGGCAGAAACCTTATGGACGGCCTGCCCAAGAATGTCGATATCACCAGCGAGGAAATCCGCGAGGCAATGTCCGAACCCATTTCGCAGATTGCGGATCTCGTAAAGGTCACGCTCGAAAAGACTCCCCCCGAGCTCGCCTCCGACATCATTGACAGAGGTATTATGCTCACGGGCGGCGGAGCTCTTATAAAAGGGCTTGACAGGCTGATATCCGAAGAGACCAAAATCCCCGTCATCATCGCGTCAAGACCGCTTGACTGCGTTGTGAACGGCACGGGCATCTGCCTTGAGGGCAAGGTTATGCCCGGACACGAAGGCGGCAAAAAATACATCTGATGAAGGGCGCTTTATGAATCGTTTTCTGAAATCATCCGGTTTTAAACTTTTTGTAATCATACTTTCCGCGCTGATTGCGGGGAGTGTAATTTCCGTTGTTTCAAAAAGCGGCTCCTCGCCCCTGAACAAGGCCGTGAGCGTTGTATTCGGCCCCGCGTCGAGGCTCGCGGGCTCGCTCTCTTCGGGCTTCCGCAATATGCCGGTTTCCTTCAGATCCTCAACATATTACAAAAAGCAGGCGGAGGAGCTCAAAAAAGAGGTCGATTCCCTGCGCGAGCAGCTCGTTGACTACGAAGATATAGTTCATCAGAACGAGTTTTACAAGGAATTCCTTGACCTCAAGGAGGAGCACTCCGATTATAAATTCACCAAGGCTGCCATAGTCGGCAGAGACGCGGCGGACAGATTCTCGTCCTTCACCCTCAGCAAGGGCTCGTCGAGCGGGATAGCCGTAAACAATCCCGTTATTTACGGCAAATATGTCGTCGGCACCGTATCGAGCGTAACACCCACGCGGTGCGTCGTAAAAACTCTGCTCAACCCCGGAATCAATGTCAGCGCCTATGAAATCCGCACGGGCGAGGTAAGCTACGTCACAACGACGGCGGAGTATTCAAAGCAGAATCTCTGCGTTATGCCCGGCCTCTCCCCCTCCACAGCCGTCACGGCGGGAGGTCTCGTCTGCACCGCGGGTATCAGCGGCATCTACCCCGCCGACCTCATAATCGGCTCCGTTGACGATATTGTTGACGCGACAGCGGATATTTCCGCCTCAGCGATAATCAAGCCGGGCGTTGATTTTTCGCAGCTCACCGATGTTTTCATCATAACCGGGTTTGACGGGCAGGCAAAATGATGGCAAAACGGATTTTACAAAACAAGACATTTATCAGAAGGCTCTGCCTCGCGGCGGCCGTCCTTCTGTTTTCGATACTGCAGAATACTCCCGGCCTGTTTCCCGAGATTGCGGGGATAAGGGCCATGCCGCTCATACCCCTTGTTACCGCCGCGGCGATGTATGAGCGCGATATCGCGGGAATGCTCTACGGTCTTTTTGCCGGAGCGCTCTGGGATGTTTTTGCCTCGGGCAACAGCTTCAACGCGATTTACTTTCTCATCATCGGCTACGTCTGCGGTATTCTTATAAACACCGTGATGCGCAGCAATTTCGCAACTCATTTGCTGCTCACCGCGGGCGCGGCGCTTATTTACAATACCGGCTACTGGCTTTGGCACTATGTCTTTACGGGCTGCGATATGAAGTTTTATTCGCTTATGCGCTACTACATACCCGGCACCGTCTATACTCTCATACTTTCGCCCCTCGTTTTCTTCCTTGTCATGACACTGGAGAGAAAGCTCAGGGATTAACGGTAAAACAATGAATAACGAATCATACAGGGGCAGAAGGATTGCCCTGATACTATCAATCATAATACTCTTTGCCGTGCTTGCGGGAGACCTTGTGAAACTTCAGGTCTTTGAAACGCAGGCATACAAAGATATTGTCTCAAACGTCTCTTCAAGGATTTCGCCCATAAGAGCCTCTCGCGGAGAAATAGTTGACAGCGAGGGCAAGAAGCTCATATTCAACGAGCAGGGGTATTCGGTAATCTTTGACGCGGCGTTTTTTCCGTCGGATGAAGAGAGGGATGAAAGAAACAGCATCATCAACAGCCTGATTCATCTTTTTGACGCCAACCGCCTTGAGTGGACCGACAATCTGCCCCTTGTCATCGACAGGAGCGGAAATGTCAGCTTCAAGCCCGACAGCGATGTTCTGATAAAGAAGCTCAAGAGCAGGAATATGCTCAACCTCAACGATTACGCCACCGCGAAAAACTGCTTTGACGCGCTTTACGAAAAGTATAAGCTCGACAAATACGGCGACAGGGACGCGAGAAACATCGCCTCAGTCCTCTTTGAGATGGAGAGAACTTATTTCAGCGTCAGCGCCCCCTTCACCTTCGCGAAGGATGTGCCCGAAACCATCGTCTCGCTCATCAAGGAGCGCAGCGACTACTATAAAGGCGTCGATGTCGAAATCGTCCCCGTCAGGACTTTTGCGGACGGCTCAATCGCGCCCCATATCCTCGGAATGACGGGCCTTATCACCGCCGAGGAATACGCCGAGCTCAAGGATAAGGGCTACACCGACACCGCCGAAATCGGAAAGAGCGGAATGGAGCTTGCCGCCGAGGAATACCTCAGGGGCAAGGACGGCGAAAAGACGGTTTACACAGACGAAAACGGCAACAGGACAACAAAGGTCACAAGAGAGCCGGAGCAGGGCAACACGGTCGTGCTCACGATAAACTCCGGTATGCAGAAGGTTGTCCAGGATGCCCTCGAGAAGGTCTGTATAGAAGAAAACGAATTCGGAGGGCTTGTCGCCAACGCGGGAGCGGCCGTCGTGCTCAGCTGCAAGGACGCCGCAGTGCTCGCGTGCGCTTCATACCCCACCTATGATATATCCACCTACGGCGAAAAGGCCGAAGAGCTCAACAAGGCCAAGGGCGCTCCCCTCTGGAACAGGGCGCTTATGTCAACCTACGCCTGCGGCTCGACGGCAAAACCGTCCGTGGCAATCGCCGCGCTCGAAGAGAAGGCGATTGACGAGGATTACACCGTTTACTGCAACGGCTCATATACCTATATGGGCCAGCAGTTCAAGTGCGAGCAGGCGCATGAGAGCCTGCTTGTCGATGTCGTTCACGCCATTGACGAATCCTGCAACACCTTCTTTATGAAGGTCGGCGACCTTATCGGAATCGACAAGATGAACGAATACCGCACCCTGCTCGGCCTCGGCGCCAAGACGGGCGTTGAGCTCAACGAGGCGGTCGGCGTTCTCGACAGCCCCGAATACCGCGCCTCGATAAATCAGCAGTGGCTCCCCGGCTACACCGTTCAGTCCGCAATCGGCCAGGCGGGTAACCTTTGGACTCCGATTCAGCTCGCGAACTACGTCAACACAATCGCGAACGGCGGCACCAGATACAGGGCCCATTTCATAAAGAGCATCAAGAGCTCCGATTACAGCAAGACAATCCTCGAAAACAACCCCGAGATAGTTGTTCAGACGGGCATTTCGGCCAAAACGCTCGATATAGTCAAGAGAGGTATGCTCGAGGTCGGTACCACCGGCTACTGCGCGAGCTTCTTCTATCACCTGCCCGTCAAGGTAGCGTGTAAGACGGGTACCAGCCAGGAAATGAGGACCAACGAATACGGCAACAGGCAGAAGGTAAACAACGGTTTTCTCATCGCCTTCGCCCCCTATGACGACCCTCAGATTGCCGTGGCCTGTGTCGGCGAAGGTCTTGTTTCGGGTAAATATCTCGCGTCGGTCGTAGCCGCCGCGGTTGAATACTACATAGGCACAAACGATTCCGCCGAGAGCACGGTTAAGGCGGGCGTACTTATTCCGTAAAGCAGGCAAAAGAGATGGCAGAAATCTATGCAATCATATCCGGCAAGGGCGGAGTCGGGAAATCAACGTTCACGGCGGGGATTTCCGGGGCTCTGGTTTCGCTCGGCAAAAAGGTGCTTGCCGTTGACTGCGACATCGGTCTGCGCTCCCTCGATCTGCTTCTTGAATGCGATGAGCAGGTGGTCTTTGACTGGGGCGACGCGGTCCTCTCAAGATGCGAGCCGTCAAGGGCCGTGATTCACGGCAGCCCGGATTTCATAGCCGCTCCACGCGGATTTGAGGCGGAATTCAACGCGGAGAATCTGCGCGAGCTTCTTTCTGCTTTTTCAGAAAAATACGATTATATCTTCATCGACTCCTCCGCGGGAGTCAGCAGGGCGTTTGAGACCGCTGTCGGCGCCGCTGATAAAGCCATCGCCCTGACCACAGCCGATAATATCTGCGTCAGGAGCTGCGCGGCGGCCTGCGAAAAAGCCCGCAGACTCGGCATCGCGGACCTGAGGCTTGTAATCAATATGTTTGAAATCCGGCCCGCAAAAAAGAAAAAGCTTCTGAATCTCGACGAGTGCATTGACGAGACCGGCGTGCGGCTTCTCGGCGTTGTTCCCTTTGACAGGGTGCTCGCCTTCGCCTCCGTCACCGGCATAAAACCGGATGAATTCTCGCCGTCGGACCGCGCTTTTGAGAGGATAGCAAGACGCCTCACGGGCGAAGACATAGATTTAATCTGCGAATAACCGGTGAATATGATGAATGACAAAACAGTTGCCGCCATTTCCACACCCAACGCCCCCGGCGGAATAGGAATAATCAGAATATCGGGCGAGAGAGCCCTCGAAGTTGCCGGGCGTATTTTCAGGCCCGTCAGCGGCGCAAGGCTCACCGAAAGCCCCGGATACAGAGCGTATTTCGGCTCCGCGGAATACGGGGGAGAAAAAATCGACGAGGCGGTCTGCCTCGTTTTTCGCGCGCCCAACAGCTATACCGGCGAGGATGTCGCGGAAATCAACGTTCACGGCGGTCTGTATATAACGAAGCAGGTTCTCAGGGCAGCTCTTGAGGCGGGTGCCTCTCCCGCGGGGCCCGGCGAATTCACAAAGCGCGCGTTTCTCAACGGCAAGCGGGATCTCGCGAGCGCGGAGAGCGTTATGTCGCTCATATCCGCCGGAGGAAAGCAGGCGGCCGCCGCCGCGCTGAATACGATGGACGGCAGGCTCAGCAGACAGATTGCGAAATGCAGAGACGAAATAACAGGCGTGTGCGCCTCGCTCTCGGCCTGGGTTGACTACCCGGACGAAGAGATTGAGGAGATAAGCACCGCTCAGATAAAAGAGACCTTTGAGAAGGTCAAAAAAGAGCTTGAGGAAATCATACACAGATATGATTCGGGTAAGGCAATCACGCAGGGCATAGACACCGTGATTGTCGGAAAGCCAAATGTCGGCAAATCCGCCGTTATGAATATGCTCAGCGGATATGACCGCTCAATAGTCACCGACATAGCCGGAACGACAAGAGACGTGGTTGAAGAGCGCGTGATGCTCGGCGATATAATTCTCAACATTGCCGACACCGCCGGGATGCACGACACCGAGAATCCCGTTGAGACCATCGGCGTCGGCCTTGCTCAGAAGAGGCTTGAAAGAGCGACTCTGGTGCTGGCCGTCTTTGACTCAAGCAGCTCCCTGACGGACGAGGACAGAGCGGTTGCCCGGAAATGCCGCGACAAAATCACGGTTGCACTGCTCAACAAATCCGACCTGCCCTGCAGGGCGGACAGAGAAGAGATTGAGCGCGAATTCAAAAATGTCATCGAGGTTTCGGCGCTCACGGGCGAGGGCTTTGACACCCTGCGCGATACCGTCGCCGACCTGCTCTCGACCCGGGATTTCGACCCCGGCTCCGCCTGTCTCACGGGCGAGAGGCAGAGAATCTGCTGTATGGACGCCGTCGGATACCTCGCGGAGGGCATCGCCGCCGTTGAGAGCGGAGTGACACTCGACGCCGTCAACGTCTGCGCCGACTGCGCCGTGAATTCACTGCTCGAGCTCACGGGAGAGAGGGCAACCGAAACCGTGGTCAACGAGATTTTCTCAAGATTCTGTGTCGGAAAATAAAGGAGGACCGGATGGATATGAAAAAGCTTGTTTCGCTTTTTTTGATTTTTACGATAATATTTGCGTTTTCCGCCTGCGGCGGTAAAAATGATAAGCCCGCGGAATTTTACGCGCTGAAGGACCCCTCGGGCTGGGGCCTTGTAAAGCTTATGACAGACCGTTCCTACGCCTACAGCGTGACATTCTGCGACACGCAGGAGGAGATTGCCGAAGCTCTTAAAAACGGCTCTGTCGATTTCGCCGCCCTGCCCGTTGACACCGCCGTAAAGCTTTTCAACGAAACAAACGGAGAAATCCAGATAGTCGCAATCACCTCGACAGGCTGTTATCACATGCTGTCAAAAGACAAAGAGATAAAATCCCTGACCGCCCTTGAGGGCAGAAAGATATTCGTTTCAAAAACGGAGCCTCTCGCTCAGCGCTTCATCGCTTATCTGCTCGATAACGCGGACGGCGGCAAGGTGAAGGCCGAAACCGTATTGGCAGACAGCAATGACGAGGTCGTGAAGAAATCCCTTGACGAGGGTAATGACACCTATGTTGTGCCTGTTTCTGCCGCCGGCGAGGTCCTTTCAAAAGAATCGGAAACGGGCGTTATAATCGGTCTTAAGGGAGCGTGGGAAAAGCTCACCGGCTCGCAGTTTGCTTACGGATGCATTGTTGTGCGCAAAGAATACGCCGAAAAGAATCCTGAGCGCATTACGGAGCTTCGCGAACACGCCGAAGTATCCCTGAACTTTATGTCCGAAGAGGGAACGGGCGGAAAAGCCCTCAGCGAATCGGGTCTGTTTGAAAACAAAACAATCGCCGAGAATATTATCCCCGGCTGCGCCTTCACCTATATTGACGGGGATGACGCCGTAAGCTGCGTCACAGACACCCTGACCCGTCTTTACGGCGAAGACAGCGCAGAAATCGGCGGCGAAATACCCGGCTCCGGTCTCTTCTGCGACGTGTGACAAAATCGGGAACTGTAACATTTATTTAACTTGATTTTATATAAAACATATACTATAATTGTTACAATCGCGGTGAAGAATCCGCGTTAATCAATTTGAAGAGGAGTTTGCAAAATGTCCAAAAAAATCATTTCATTTATCCTTTGCCTTTCCCTTGTATTCGGCACATTTGCCATCGGCGGGGTCGCGGCATCTGCGCAGGATGCGGCTGAGCCGGCTGAAGGAAACCGGGAAGAAATCCCCGCAGAACCCAAAGTCGATGATATAAGCGGTCTGATTGAGAGCGTAGAGCTGCCCGAAGATTTCAGCAACGGGTATATTGCGGTTTTCAGCGATAATCTCATTCAATTTGACGGCGGCCTTTATTACCCGGATGAAATATATATCAAATTCAAGGGCGGCACCGTTGCCGTAGTAGAGAACGAGTTTGAAGACAAATTACTTTTAGCAGAATACAATCCGTATTTCCGCGGCTCCTTCAGACTTCCGGGCGAAAGCGAAGATGTCAGCCATGTCGTCGTTGCCTTTTACGCCTATTACGGAGAGAATGATATCCGCTTCTGTGTTTGTCTTGACGAAGGTCAGCTGATTTACGAGGAGGAAGCCGTCGTTATGTCCCTTTTGCCGGTCGATCTTCTTATCCTTCTTGCAAGAATCACTTCGGTCTTAAGAAGCAATGGAGCGGAATCCGCTTCGGAAAAATTCAGCGAAATCAAATCGCTGTTTGAAGAGTTTGCGGCGTACCGCAAAACAGTGGCGGAAAACAACAATTATTTTGTATCCGGCATATCAAAGATTTTCTTCAAGATGATTTTCACAGATACCCTTCTTATGGATATAATAAACTATGTCAAAAGCTCCCCGGCAAAACAGTAATACTGCTTTTGCGCAGCCTTTGAGATACAGTTAAAACAATAATACAGTTGATACGGGAGAAACATTTTATGAAAACATTAAAGAAATTTTCGGCGTTGCTTCTTTGCCTTGCGCTTGTATTCGGCGCTTTCGGCATTACGGCATCCGCCGCGGGAAGCAGTATGTCGGACAGAATCAGGAGCTTTGCTTTCCCGGAAGAATTTCAGACCTGCAAGATGCTCATGTATAACGGCGGAAACTACGAACTTGATACTGGCGTTTATCCCGCATACATCGAGTTTACACTGAGTGACGGAAGCGTCGTAAAAGTTGAGAACGAGATGAACGAATACGGCGTGGATGCCGGCTTCTCCGGGACTTTGAACGCATTCGGAGCCGCCCGCAAGGTCACCGCGAGCTACACCGATTATAAAGAAGGCGAAAGAATAGTCTTCAGTATCTCCGTTGACGGAGCCGATGTTTACTGCGAAGAGGCAAAGCTTGTTTATTCCCAGACGTGGCTTGACTTTTTAATGCTTCAGGTTAAAATCATTAACGACATCTCTCGGATCGGATTTTCGGATCCCGTTGCTCTGATGAAGCTGATTACCGATGACAGCCGTGACTTCACGGAATATCGCAGTGCCATCCTCTCGCAGGGATATTCCGGTCTTTCCGACATTGCGGACCTGGTTATATTCAACCTGAAATATGATATCCGCAATATCAAAAATATTCTCACAGGTCAGCTTCTCGCAGAATTGTTCAAATAATTCCGGTTATTATTAAGGTATGAGCCCGCGTGGCCGTATCTGTTAACAACATAAACTTCCAATTAAAAATTCAGGAGGAAATTCTCAATGAAAAAATTCTTAGCAATCTTTGCCGCTCTTGCAATCGTCCTTACGTTTGCGGCCTGCGGTGCCAAAAACAATGAACCCGAAACCACAGAGCCCGTAACAGAGGAGCTCACAAGCGAAGAGGCAGTTGCCACTCCCGAAGACGCCGCGGCAGCAACCGCAACCGAAGCAGAGGGCACAGAAGCCACCGAAACCGAAGAAGAGACCACCGAGGCTGAAAACGCCGAAACAACAGAGGCTGCGGCAGCAACAGAGACCGAAGAAGAGACCACCGAAGCTCCCAAGGCTCCCCAGACCAAGGAAGAAATCGTAAACTACTTCAATGACTCGGTTAATAAAATCAAGACAGACGCGAAGTCGGTTACAAGAAATTATTCAAAGATCAAGCTTGCGGGCAGCATGACTCTTCCCTCATCAATCAACGGCATCCTCAAGATTCTCGGCGGCGCTGATGAATTCGTCGGCGGTCAGCTCGAAAAGAACAGCAACCTTACTCCCGAGACCTACACGGGCGCTCAGATAAAGGCTAAGTATCCCGTTGAGGGCGAAAGCTATGCTTCAAAGCTCACAGCGGCTGATGTTCAGTCCGCAACCTGCACCGAGAATGACGGCAAATACACCATCACAATCACTACCGTTGCAGACGCCAAGTCAGCGAATGTTGCTCACGGTCAGGGCCACGCTCCCAAGGCTTTCAACGTTCCCCTTCCCGCAACCATCAATGAAAACATCCCCGGCATCGCCACCGGTATCGTCGGCACTGCCGCTATGAATTATCCTTCATCAACAATCAAACTTGTTGTTGATGCCGAAACCGGCAATGTCCTTACGGCTGATTACAACACCTACTGGACCATCAACTTCGATAAGGCAGGCGTTATAATTCCCTTCGTGACAAACGATAACTACAACGTTAAGTTTTAATTGACAAGGAGCGTACACCATGAAAAAAGAAGTCCTTGTTGAAACAAGCGCAAGACACGTTCACGTTACAAGAGAAGCTCTTGACATCCTCTTCGGCGAGGGTTTTGAGCTCACCAAAAAGAAAGATCTCTCTCAGCCCGGTCAGTTCGCGAGCAACGAGAGAGTAGCCGTCATCGGTCCGAAGGGTCAGTTCCCCTCCGTTTCGATTCTCGGCCCCATCCGCCCCGAGTGTCAGGTTGAGATCTCTCTAGCCGATGCGCGCTCGATAGGTGTTGAGGCTCCCGTAAGAGAGAGCGGTGACGTGGCGGGCAGCGGCCCCTGCAAGCTTGTGGGCCCCTGCGGCGAGGTTGAGCTCAAAGAGGGCGTTATCGCCGCTCAGAGACATATCCACGCCACTCCCGAAGATGCGGAGAAATACGGCCTTAAAGATAAGCAGCTCGTCTCCGTCAAGGTTGACAGCGGTCTCGGCCGTTCGCTCATATTCAGCGATGTT
>CACZTQ010000023.1 GCA_902784155.1 Oscillospiraceae bacterium | reverse complement strand
CTCAGGCGACGGATACGAAAAGAAGCTGACAAGGGGAGAATATTTTCTTATGCCCCGCAGCGCTGTCAACAAGTTTAAAATTACAGGCAATCTTAAGGTTGTCGAGTGTTATGAATAGGAGAATTATCATGAAAAAGTTTTTAGCTGTATTATTTTCAATCACAATCGCTCTTCTGCTTTTCGCTTCCTGCGGAGCCGAAAAGGCTGAAAACGATACCACTGCGCCCGCAGCGGTGAGTCAGGATCATACCAAGCTTCTTTTCACTATGGAAAACGGCGAGACTTTCACGGTTGAAACCTATCCCGAATACGCTCCCGAAACCTGCGCCAACTTTGTCAGCCTTGTAAAGAGCGGATTCTATAACGGACTTACCTTCCACAGAGTCATCAAAGGCTTTATGGCTCAGGGCGGCGACCCTGAGGGCAACGGTACAGGCGGTTCCGATAAAACCATCTTCGGCGAATTCTCCGCAAACGGTTTTACACAGAATACTCTCAGCCATACCAGAGGAGTTATTTCTATGGCGAGAAGCCCTCAGGATAACAACTCGGCTTCGTCTCAGTTCTTTATCTGCTACTCCGATGATTACACTTCCACTCTTGACGGCAACTACGCCGCATTCGGCAAGGTAATCGACGGGATGGAAACAATAGACAACTTCCTCAATATCAAAATGGCTTTCAGCTCCGGAGACAACAGCTTCTCATCTCCCACAGAGCCCATTGTTATCAAAACAGCAGAGGTTATTGAATGATTAAGGTTAAAATGAAGGGCTACAAAGTCAGCGAAATAGACTTTGTAAACAAGCACGAAAACGGATTCAAAACCGAGCTTGATAAAAAAGTCAGTTATATGGTCAAATATAACGGCACCAATATCTGCATCGGCGAATTCACGGCGGAAATGTTTGACAGAAACGCTCCCGATAAATTCAGGGTGAAGGTGATACTCAACGGTATGTTTGAATATGACCCTTCTCTTCAGAAAGAAAAGATTCATATCGAAACATTCAAGGAGCTGTTTCCCTATGTCCGCAGCGTGATTTCAAGCGTTACGGTGAACGCGGGTCTTCCGCCCGTTATATTGCCGCCCGTTGATATTGAATCCGAAACGATTTGCAGATTCGATCCGGGTAATTTAAAAGGAGAATAAAAATGGATCCTCTTGATATTGTGATGAAGGGCATTATCGGCATCACGAGAAATTACGGTAAAAAAGTGCAAAAAAGCGGCCCGGCCCCCGAAATCAAAAAGGCTGAGCCCGTTCAGATATCCGGCGAAAAATTCCGCATCGGCTTTTCCGAAGATAAAATTATGCCCGATCTTACCAAAGGAAAAACCTATTGGATTGCAGGCCACGGCTCCGGTCATAAAATGGAAGGAGTTCTGAGCGATGTATTTATCAGCTCCGTGTGGATTGACTGCGGAAACGATGAGGGAATTATCTGGATTACAGCCGACATTATAGGTCTTACGCGCATTGAGGTCAATAAGATTCGTGAGATGATTCTTGCCTCCGGCGTTATCAAAGGCTGCGTCGGCGTCAATATCAGCGTAACTCACAGCCACAGCGGAATTGATACTCTCGGATATTGGGGAAAGCCTTTCCTGAGTATCCCATCCGACGGCAAAGACCCCGAATATATGGATATGCTTATGAAGAAGGCTGTCAGCGTTTCCGAGCAGGCATATCTCAACCGCAGGCCCGGCGTTCTTTATGACGGCAGAATCGAAGTGCCCGGCGGCCTTTTCACAAAGAGAGGCTTTTCGGATAAGCACGAGATTCTCTCAAGGCTCAGGTTCTCGCCCGATGACGGGTCGCCGGAAATCTGGCTTATGAATTTCGGAGCTCATCCGAATTCTCTCGGCGGCGGCAACAGGATGCTCAGCGGCGAATATCCTTATTTTATGAGAGAAAAAATCAGGGAAGATACCGGCTCGGCAGTTCATTTCGGTATCGGCGCCATCGGAGCTATGGACGGCGCCGAGCTTGATGAGGATCCGGTTGAGTGCGTTAAAAAGCAGGGCTTTATGTATGCCGACGCCGCCGAAAAAATCAGCGGCGAGCATCCGCTCGAGCCGTGCATCAGATTCATAACACAGCCGTTTTATTATCCGGTTGACAATTACGTTCTCACGCTTCTCGCTCTCAAGCACACGATGAGCTTCAAGGCCTATCCCTGCAAAGAGAGTCTTACGGGAATCGCGATGGAATCCGAAATGACATATATGACAATCGGAGACCGCAAGTTCGTTTTCCTGCCCGGCGAAAGCTTTGTTTCAACCGTTTACGGCTCATATATTCCCAAGGAGCTTTCCACAACGGGGGAGGGCCCCGAAATCAATCCCGAGCCTCTTTGCGAAATCTGCGGAGATCCCGGTATTATCGCATACGGAAATACCAATGATATGACCGGCTATGTAGTTCCTCCCAATGATTTCATCCTTAATAAGACTCAGCCGTTTCTCAACGGTGTCAAAGATAAGAACGGCCTCAACCATTATCACGAAACAAACTCAATGGGAATCAACAGCCAAAAGGCGATTGCCGATAATTTCAGAGATATGGTTTCAAGGTTCTGATGCCGTATTTACTGCGGGGTGTCTTGACGACGCCCCTTATGATTTATTTTTGCAATAATGTTTTTCAAATTATGTTATGTAATCAAAGGTGAAAAATGAAAAATCCGCGCATTAACAGAATACTCGGTTATATTGTGATGTTCGCCGGTTTCATTTTGGTTTTAAAAGGCTCTCATGCCGGCACGGCGCCCGACGGGGTAAACGGTTATAATTATTACGTATTCGGAACGGGGCTGCTGCTTGTTATTGCCGCAGCAGTATGGATGATACTGAAGGTCAGATGTCCGCATTGTAAAAGGCTTCTTCATCTGAAGCTCTATAATATTGATGTTTGTCCTTACTGCGGAAAGAATACGGGCAGCTGATTTCACGCTGACTAAACCCCGGTAAACAAGGAAAACTATATGATTAAGATAATGTTTATTTGCCTCGGCAATATCTGCCGCAGCCCGATGGCGGAGATTATATTCCGCGACCTTGCTTCAAAAGCAGGGCTCGGCGGAGATTTCCTGATTGAATCAAGCGCGACAAGCGGAGAGAATGTTTATAACGGTATCGGCGCGGCTGTTTACCCGCCTGCAGTCAGAGTTCTTGCTTCACACGGCCTTTCCGCCGCAGGGAAGCGGGCTGTCCGCCTTAAGCGGGATGACTATGATAAATATGATATGTTTATCTGTATGGACAGGCATAACGTTTCGGATGTCATCCGTATTTTCGGCGGTGATAAAGACAATAAAATCTCAATGCTTATGGATTACACGGCGAGACCCGGTGATGTTTCCGATCCCTGGTACACCGGGGATTTTGATACGGCATATAATGATATATCCGAAGGCTGCAAGGGCCTGCTTGACTATCTTAAATAAGCGGAGGAATGATTTATGCGCAGAAAGTCTGCCGTGAAAGTTCTGATGGAGCGCGACGGCCTTACTCTCAGACAGGCAAAAAGAAAGGTTAACGAATGCCGCAGGGCGCTTGAGGCCGCGATGGATGACGGCGCCGGTTGGGAGCTTGACGATATTGTCAGGGATTATCTCGGTCTTG
>CACZTQ010000022.1 GCA_902784155.1 Oscillospiraceae bacterium | reverse complement strand
GAGGGCGCTCTTGCCCGTCTGGTCCTGCGTGTCAACGGGAATGCCTCTGCCGTTGTCGGTGACGCTGATGATGTTGCCGTCCTCTATCTCGACGCTTATCTCGGTGCAGTAGCCGGCGAGCGCCTCGTCGATGGAGTTATCGACTATCTCATAGACAAGGTGGTGAAGACCGCTCTCGCCCGTGGAGCCGATATACATACCCGGCCTTTTGCGCACCGCCTCAAGCCCTTCAAGGACCTGAATCTGGCTGGCGTCATAATCCTCTGTGACGACCGTATTCATCTGGGCTCCGGCTTCGAATTCCTCAATGTCGGATTCCGCCTTCGCGTTAGCGGCGGCTTCTTCGGGGTCTATCTCCGTGAGGATACCCTCGTTCTCTTTTTCTTTTTTGTTATCCTTTATCAATTCAGTTCCCTCTCTGTCACATTCCGAGTTTGGACATCATGTTTGCCTTTTTCTTTTTGGGTTTGTAGGGCGGGGGATTGTCAAGCTTCATTCTCGCGCCCTTTCCGCCCTTGGAGGCGAGATATTTGTTGACGTTGATAACGGGCGAGGCGAGATCGGCGCTCATATAGTCCGCGCAGTTTGCGAGAAGCTCCATATCGTTCTCAAGCGAGCCGAGAATGGTGACGCAGATAAGGCTCTGAGTCTCGTTTGTCCCGTCGTCATAGATTTCATTGAAGAGCTTGAAAAGGCGCTTCATCTCGGTCGGGTCGTTCCTGCGGATGACATCGAGAACCTTGGCGTTGCCGTAATTGAGGAAGAAATCCTCGGGAAGGAATCTGCCGTATTTTTCGCAGTTCTCTTTGTAGGCCTCCCTGAGCTCGGGATAGATTGCGGTGAATCTGCTCGCGAGGGTGTTGGGGTCGTATGAGACGGCTCCGCTCTTTGCCTGCGCCTTTGAGACGGGGGTTGGAATCTTTGACTTGACGGGCTTTACGACCTTCGTGCCGAAATTCTCAACGAGCGTGTCGCTGTAATTGTTTATGACGTATCTTATATCTTTGTCGTTGGCGGCCTCCATCTCAAGCAGGGATTCGTCAAGCACCGTGTAATCGGCCTTCGCTATCCTGCCCTCCTTGGCGGCTCCGTAGAGATAGATTCTGTCGTTGAAATGCTCGATTCTGAACGCCTTGCCCTCGCCCGAATACTCGATGAAGGCGGCTCCGTTCTCCTCCTGAACGGGGGCCTCGCTTTTATCGGCTCCGTCGGGATAAACGGGTTTGAATCCGCACTCTGTTGCGGCCGGCTGAAGGCCTTTGAAAACGGCGGATAAGAATTCTTTTTTGTCAGCCATATTTCTGCTCCTTTACGATACATAAAATTACGCTTTATTATAACATACTTATTACTATAATACAAGTATAATTTTAGTAATATTATAATTATATATAATAAATTTTTCTTTTCTTGACTGTTTGCGTTTATTGTGATAATATACGCTTAATTTGACTTTAAAAAAACGGAGAAGAAAAATGAAGACGAAGGTTCTTGTTTTATTCGGAGGCGTATCGAGCGAGCACGATATTTCCCTTATTTCGGCCCGCTCCGTCATCACGAATATTCCCGCGGATAAATACGAAGTGAAGATGATGGGAATCACAAAAAAAGGCTTATCCTATCTCTACACCGGTTCTCCCGACAATCTGCCCGGTGATAAATGGGAAGAAGATAAAGAGAATCTCGAAAGATGCGTAATTTCACCCGACAGGGAGCATCACGGGATTATAAAGACAGATAAAAACGAGACGGAATATATCGACGTGGTTTTCCCCGTCCTTCACGGCAAAAACGGCGAGGACGGCACCCTTCAGGGCCTGCTTGAGCTCTCGGGCATCCCCTATGTCGGCTGCAGGACGGCGGCGAGCGCAGTCTGTATGGATAAGGCGCTCACAAACGCCGTTTGCGATTTCGCGGGCATTGCCCAGGCGCGCTGGAGATATTTCACCCGCCACGATTATTCGCTGAATAGAGACGCGCTGCTTGACGGGGCGGAGGCTTATCTCGGCTTCCCCGTATTCGTTAAACCCGCCAACGCCGGTTCCTCGGTCGGCATCTCAAAGGCGCGCAACAGGGATGAGCTTATAAAAGCCTGCGAGCTCGCCTTCATTCACGATAAAAAGATAGTCCTCGAAGAGGGGATTGACG
>CACZTQ010000021.1 GCA_902784155.1 Oscillospiraceae bacterium | reverse complement strand
GTCCGCTTGCGGAATACCCCAGACCTCAGCTTGTGAGAGATAACTGGCTCTGCCTCAACGGCAGCTATGACTACGCCGTCACGGGCGAAAACGATCCCGCGCCGAAGGAGTATCAGGGAAAGATTCTCGTTCCCTTCTCGATAGAGAGCGACCTCTCCGGCGTCGGCAGGGCGCTGAAATCAACAGAGCGCCTGTGGTACCGCAGATTCTTCACTCTCGATGGAGATAACAGCGGGAAGAGAATCCTGCTTCACTTTGAAGCTGTTGACTGGGAGTGCAGCGTTTATATTAATGGCCGCGAGGCCGGCTCCCACAGGGGCGGATACAATCCGTTCTGCTTCGATATAACAGACCTTATAAAAGACGGCGAAAACGAGCTCATCGTCAAGGTGTATGACCCGACCGACGACGGCTATCAGCAGAGAGGAAAGCAGTTTCTCAGGCCCGTCGGCTTCTGGTACACCGCGACATCCGGAATCTGGCAGACGGTGTGGATTGAATGCGTTGAAGAGAAATACATCAAATCGATAAGGCTCACCCCCGATATTGACAGGGGAGTCATAAACGTTTCGGCTCGGACAAACTGTGTTTGCGGCTTCAGCCTGACGGCGGCCGTATATGACGGGGAGAAGGAAATCTGCAGCGCGGATATCACGGGCGGCGCGGATATTCCCGTGCCCGGAGCTCACCTCTGGAGCCCCGAGGACCCATTCCTCTACAAGATTAAGATTACCCTTGACTGTGACGGCTGCAGGGACGAGGTCGAGTCATACTTCGGTATGAGAAAATTCTCGATAATGAAGGATTCAAAGGGAATTCCCCGCCTCGCTCTCAACAATAAGCCCTATTTTATGAGAGGGCTCCTTGACCAGGGCTACTGGCCCGAAAGCCAGCTGACCGCCCCGACGGACGAGGCGATGATTTTTGACATAGCCGAAATGAAGCGCCTTGGCTTCAATATGCTCAGAAAGCATATCAAGGAAGAGCCGCGCAGATGGTATTATCACTGCGACCGTCTCGGAATGCTTGTCTGGCAGGATATGATGAGCGGAGGAAAGCCGCTTAACCTCATCTACGCCGGAGCGTTCCCCAACATAAATGTCCACGTTAAAGACAATCAGTATAAGATGTTCAACCGCGATAAGCCCGAATGGAGAAAAGAATTCGAGGAAGAATACAAGGGCCTTATCGACAATCTCTATAACAGCGTTTCCATCTGCTGCTGGGTGCCCTTCAATGAGGGATGGGGACAGTTTGACGCCCTCAGAATCGGCAGGTGGACAAAGAAATACGACCCCTCCCGTCTTGTTGACCACGCGAGCGGCTGGCACGACCAGGGCGGACCGGATTTCAAGAGCGTACATAAATACGTCACTCCCGTGCATCTGCCCACGGCAAGGCGCACCGCGGGAAGGCCTTATGTCCTGAGCGAATTCGGCGGATACAGCTGGAATATCAAGGGACACGTCTGGAATTACAAAAGATCATTCGGATACATTCAGTTCGGAAATTCGGAGAGTCTTTCAAAAGCTTACAGAAGACTTCATTTCAAACAGATAATTCCCCTCATCGAGAGAGGGCTCTGCGCAACAGTTTACACTCAGGTAAGCGATGTTGAGTTTGAGGTTAACGGCATCTATTCCTACGACAGGAAGGTGCTTAAAATCTCGGAGGATGTCCTGAAGGAATGCAACGAAAAAATGGTGCTCCGATAAACCGGAGGAGGTTGACCGCTGTGAAAAAAATCATATCTCTGTTAATGGTCTGCTTCATCGTTCTCTCTTTTGCGGCCTGCGGTAAGGGTGAGAAGGGCGAGAAGCATTCCGAAGAGCTTAAAATCCCCGACAAAAAAGTCGCGCTGCTCGTCGCGCCCGAGAGTCAGTACCCTGAGGATTATATGGCCGCGAAGGAGCTGCAGAGTCAGTATCCCGACAATATCATCGTGCGCGAGTATTCCGACAGCCGGGTCCTTGTGCCGGGCGACCCCGATATAGTCAATATCGCGAAGGAGCTCGCTCAGAATGAGGCAGTCGGCGCGCTTGTTTTCGCCAGAGCGACTCAGTTCACCTACCTTGCAATCAAAAAGGCGAAAGAGCTCAACCCGGAGCTTGTCACCGTCGCCGTGGAGCCCGATCAGGGTATGGACCTTGTCGCCGAGATTTCCGACCTTGTGCTGGTTGCGGACTGGAAACTCTACGCCGCCGATATTGTCTCGTGCGCCGCGAAGATGGGCGCCGAGTATTTCGTGATGTTCTCCTATGAGAGACACGCCGCCGGCAATCCGCTCTATGCCCAGCTTAAAAAGACGCTCGCCGACGAATGCTACGCGAAAGAAATTGAATTTGTATATGACGCCATCCAGGATCCCAATTACGCGGGCGGCCCCGATAAAAGCCGCTTCTCCGTAAAGCAGGGTCTGGTCGGTCTCTATAACAACAAGAGAATCAAGGGCAAGAACGTCGCCCTGTTCTCGACCGATAGCTCGGTCCAGTCAACGCTGGTTGAGGAATGCAGAGACAGAGACCTCATATATCTCATGCCCTCTTACCCCACGGCGTATAACGGACTTTGCGAGGTCTTTGACGCGCAGGTCCCCGAGGATTACAGAGACATTGACACGTTTGTTTCGTCTCTTACGGCATCGATTGCGGAAGATGAGCACGGCGGCAAATTCGCCGTTTACACCGCGCCGTTTGCGAGCGTGATGGTCAGGGGAGCCGTTTACAGCGCGTTTGATATTCTCAGCGACAGCCCCGACAGCGTCACGGCTGCGCTCAAGGCGGCAGGACGCGTAAAGGACGCGGGCGGCAAAAAGCTCGCAGCCGAGCCCTACCCGTCCTATGAAAAGACGGTCAAGTGCTATCTGCCCGGGCTCGAGCTTATAAAAATAAAAGACAAAAAATAATCAGCCGAAAAAACACGGGGCTGCCGCAAGTGAGCGGCAGCCCCTTTCCGTTTATCTGCATTTGATTATCTCATAACCGTCCGCGTTATCGGCGCTGTATGAGACGATTTTTCCGTTTTTCCACTCTATGTCAACCGTGACGTTTCCCTTGGCCTTGAGACCCTTGACGCTGCCCGATTTCCAGGCATCGGGGAGGGCGGGGAGAAGATATATCTTTCCGTCCCTGCTCTGAAGGAGCATCTCGGTGATTCCGCTGACATAGGCGAAGTTTCCGTCAATCTGAAACGGCGGATGAGCGTCAAAGAGATTCTCGTATGTACCTCCGCCTCTGCCGTATCTGACGCCCGTGCTTCTTACGGGTCTGAGCTGCATCTCAATCAGCTTCAGCGCGCGGTTGCCGTCATTGAGGCGGGCGTGGAAGTTGATTTTCCAGCCGAGAGACCAGCCGGTTCCGTTGTCGCCCCTGCGCTCGAGAGTCTTGCGGCAGGCATCCGCGAGCTCCGGAGTGCCGTCGGGAGTGATTATGTTTGCCGGGTGAAGAGCGTAGAGATGCGAGACGTGTCTGTGATGAATTTCCGTCTCGGGGTAGTCGCCGTCAAATTCAAGAAGCTGGCCTTCGCTCCCCGTCTTATAGGACGGGAATTTATCCAGTGTCTCTTTCAGTTTCGCGGCGAATTCCTTATCGGTCCTGAGAATTTTGCTCGCCTTGATGCAGTTTGTGAAGAGCTCTCTCGCGATTGACATTGACATTGTTGAGTATTTACCGACGGCGCAGTCCCTGCCCTCATAGGTGAAGTCGTTTTCGGGAGAAGTGCCGGGGCACAGGAACATTTCGCCGTTTTCTTCCGACATTATATCAAGATAGAATTCCGCGGCGCCTTTCATCAGCGGGTAAGCCGTCTCTTTAAGGAACTTCCTGTCAAGAGTGTATTCATACTGGTCAAAGAGGTGGCGGCAGAGCCATCCCGATGAGCCGTGCCAGAATGCCCAGGTCGCGGAGCCCGAGACGGGAGTTGCAAGACGCCACAGGTCAACGTTGTGGTGGGATACCCAGCCCTGCGCGCCGTACTGCTTTTTCGCCGCCTCCCTGCCCGTTTCGGCGAGCTCGCTTATCATCCTGACGAGCGGCTCGTTGAGCTCGGCCATATTTGTATTGAGCACGGGCCAGTAGTTCATTTCGGTATTGATGTTGACCGTATAATTCGCGTTCCACGGAGCGTCGTATCTGTCGCTCCAGATTCCCTGCAGATTCATCGGCTGCGAGCCCGGACGCGAGGCGGATATTGCGAGATACCTGCCGTAATTCCAGACGAGCTCGATAAGCCCGTTGTTGTTCTTTGCCTTTTTGAATTCAATCAGGCGCTTGTCTGTCGGCAGGGATGAGCCTTTGCCTTTAAGGTCGAGCGAAACTCTCGAATAGATGCCGCGGTAATCCTCAACCGCCCTGCTGCGGACACCGTCATCATATACGAATTCCGCGAGCCTTTTTCTGACGGCGGGGGCGTATTCTTTGCCGTCAAGATAGGGATGTTTGCTGAAGCCGTTGAAGCTCGTTTCGCAGGTGAAAATAATCTTTGACTCCGTTGCGCCGCACACGCGCATAATGTTGCCTTCTCTTCTGACGTCGCCGTCCGTAATAAGCCTGAAGCCTGCTAGGAAGCGGATTCCCCTCATCTCCGGCTCATCAAAATAATGCTTGTTGGGGCAGTTGTTATTAACCGCGTTTTCGCCGTGGCACTCGCCTTCGAGGAAGAGAGTGTCGCCGTCGATGAAGCTGTCGGAGCGAAGCACGGAATCAACGCGAAAGCTGAAATCGGAGGCCTTGCTGCTTCTGAATACCGCGCAGATTGCCTTTTCGGGATAAGAGGCGAAATATTCTCTCTTATAAACGGTGTCACCCGCCTTGAATTCAACTGCCGAGACGGCTGTCGAGAGGTCGAGGCTCCGTCTGTAATCCTTTATTTTGCCGCGGACCCGGAAATTGATTTTAAGATTGCCGAGAGGCAGATAAGCCTGGCTCCAGACGCTCTCGAAATCCTTCTCGATTATCTCCTGCGCCTCATGGAATTTCCCTTTAAGGGCGAGCTTTCTTGCCTTCTCAAAAGCCTTCGGAGCGCCCTTGCGGCTTGTATCCTTGGGCCTTCCCGTCCAGAGCTCGTCGTGATTGAGCGCCAGGGTTTCGTCCTTGACTCCGCCGTAAATCATGGCGCCGAGCGTGCCGTTGCCGATGGGCAGGGCCTGCGTCCACGCCGACGCGGGCGAGGTATAAAAAAGCAGTTCGCTGTTCTTCATAAAATCCCTCCCGGTTTTACCGTGTGATTATATTTTTCTTACTCATCGATTATATTTTATTGAGAGGTCTTTGTCAATCAAATCAAAAAAGTGAATGAAAACTTGCAGGAATAATTTTTAACTTGCATTTATTATTATAATGTATTATAATTCATCCTAACAGTGCGCAGAAAAGTGGGGTTGTTATGCCCGATAATATCCGGAGCAAAATAGAATTATATTACGGCTCGCTCTCCAAGAGCCACAAAAAAATCGCAAACTACATAAGAGGCAACTATGAGAAGTCCGCTTTCATGACTGCCGCCGAGCTGGGCGAGGCGGTCGGCGTCAGCGAGTCCACGGTTGTCCGCTTTGCCGCGCAGATAGGCTTCTCGGGTTATCCCGAGCTTCAGAAGAATCTGCGTGAGATGCTCAAAAGCAGGCTGACAAGCGTCCAGAGGATGGAGACGGCCCGCAAGAGCGAAGACATAAGCTATATCGACTACGCCCTTACGGCGGATATCGAGATGATAAAGAAAACTCTCGAAAAGGTTTCCCGCGAGGATTTTGCGGGGGCTGTCGAAGCCATCAACGGCGCGAGAAAAATCTATATTCTCGGCGTCAGGTCCTCCGCTTCCGTGGCGGGGTTTGCGGCTCTTTATATGAGCTTCCTCTATGATGTGGTGCTTATTGACACATCCGCCACAAGCGAGATGTTTGAGCAGATGCTCAGGATTGACGAAAACGATGTCTGCATCGCCTTCAGCTTCCCGAGATATTCTTCCAGGACTGTCAAAGCAATCAAATTCGCCCGCTCAAGGGGAGCGGGGATAATCTCGATAACCGACAGTATGATGTCTCCCATCGCCTCGCTCGCGACCTATCTTCTGCTTGCCGAGAGCAGTATGGTTTCATTTGTCGATTCCCTCACGGCTCCTCTCAGCCTCGTGACGGCTCTTATCGCCGCGAGCGCCGATAAGAAACAGCAGGAGATTCACGACAATCTCGAGGAGCTCGAAAAAATCTGGGACGAGTATCAGGTTTACCGCACCGGCGAGGATGATTCCTGATGCGCGCCGGTCTGGTTGTAATAGGAGCCGGCCCCGCGGGGATGATGGCGGCGGGAGCTGCCGGCGAAAGAGGATGCGATGTTATTCTGCTCGAGCGGAATGAAAAGCCCGGCAGGAAGCTGATGATTACCGGCAAGGGCAGATGCAACGTGAGCAACAACTGCAACGATGTCAGGGAGCTTACGGCGAATGTCCCGCGAAACGGCAGATTTCTCTTCAGCGCTTTTTCGAAGTTTATGCCGTCGGACCTCGTTGAATTCATCGAGAGCAGGGGAGTGCCGCTCAAGGTTGAGAGAGGCAACAGAATTTTTCCCGTGTCCGACAAGGCTTCGGATATTGTAGATCTTTTCGCCCGTTACGCCCGCGAAAACTCCCGGATTGTCAGGGGCAGGGCGGCTGAGCTTATAATCGAAGACTCCCGGGTGAAGGGAGTGAAGCTCGAGGACGGCGAAATAATATACTCCGGCGCGGTCGTTGTCGCGACAGGCGGAGTTTCATACCCGCTCACCGGTTCGACGGGCGACGGATACGCTCTCGCCGTTCAGGCGGGTCACAGAGTGATTCCCCCTTCGCCGTCGCTGGTCCCTCTTGAGATTCACGAGGGCTTCTGCAGCGAGCTTATGGGGCTCTCGCTCAGAAACACCGCGATAAAAGTGATTGATACGGCAAAGAGCGGCAAGGTCATATACAGGGATTTCGGCGAGATGCTCTTCACGCATTTCGGCGTTTCCGGTCCGATGATTCTTTCCGCTTCGGCGCACCTTACCGATATGGAAAAATCGAGATACAGGATAAGCATTGATTTAAAGCCGGCGCTTACCGCGGAGCAGCTTGACGCGCGGATTCTCAGGGATTTCGGCGAGAATATCAACAGGAATTACATCAACGCTCTCGATTCGCTCCTGCCCAAAAAACTGGTGCCCGTGATTGCGAAGCTCAGCGGCGTTCCCTTTAATACAAAGGTGAATCAGGTGACAAAAGAGCAGCGCGCCGGGCTTGTGAAACTTCTTAAAGACCTTACCGTCACCGTCACGGGCTTCAGACCTGTAGATGAGGCCATCGTGACGAGAGGCGGAGTTGATACAAAAGAGATAAATCCCGCCACAATGGAGTCAAAGACGGTTCACGGCCTCTATTTCGCGGGTGAGGTTCTGGATGTTGATGCCTACACGGGCGGCTTCAATCTGCAGACCGCGTTTTCCACCGGCCGTCTCGCCGGAATAAGTGCAAGCGAGGGAATAATATGATTATCAATGTAGCGATTGACGGACCTGCCGGCGCAGGCAAGAGCACGATTGCCAGAGCTGCTGCAAAGGCGCTCGGATTCATCTATGTCGATACCGGCGCTCTTTACAGAGCCGTGGGGCTCTACGCTCTCAGGGCGGGCATAAAGCCCGGGGACGCCGCGGCGGTCGGCGCGGCTCTTGAGAATATCAAAGTTGAGCTCAGCTTCATAAACGGCGAGCAGTCGGTCCTGCTCAACGACGAGGATGTATCCTCGCAGATAAGGACTCCCGAGGCTTCAATGGCGGCCTCCGATGTTTCGGCAATCCCCGCCGTGAGGGCCTTCCTGTTTGACCTTCAGCGCGACATCGCAAAGAAGAATAACTGCATTATGGACGGCAGGGATATAGGCACCGTAGTCCTCCCGCACGCGCAGATAAAAATCTTCCTCACCGCTTCGCCGGAAATCAGGGCGAAGAGGAGATACGACGAGCTTATCGCCAAAGGCGAAACCGTTGAATTCAAAGACGTGCTCGAAGATCTTATCAAGAGGGATTACAATGATTCACACAGGGAGGTAGCTCCCCTGAAGCCCGCCGAGGACGGCGTTATACTCGACACAAGCGGTCTGTCTCTCGAAGAGGCGATTGAGAGCGCAATAAGGATTATCAAGGAGAGAACGGAATGAGCATCAAGCAGTTTGATTTCACAAAAGAAGTTAAAGAAGGCAAAACATACGACAGACTCAGGGGTCTCGGCTCCCTTGTCGCTTCGTCAAAATTCAAAATAAAATATGTCGGAACCGAAAATATCCCCGAGGAGGGCGGATTCATCCTCGCATCAAACCACGTGAATCTGATTGACCCGTTCACCATCGGTCTCGGAATAAAGAACAGACAGCTCCACTTTATGGCAAAGAAGGAGCTCTGGAATCATCTGATAGTCGCGTGGGCTTTCACAACCGTTAACGGCTTCCCGATAGCGAGAGGCGCCGCCGATACGGATGCCTTCAAATTCGCGCTGAAGATTCCTCAGAACGGCTACATTCTCGCAATGTTCCCCGAGGGCACACGCTCGAAGGACGGCAAACCCGGCAACCCCAAGAGAGGCGTCGCAAGGCTCGCCGCCGGCGCGAAGTGCGGAGTCCTGCCCGTTTCAATCTACAATGACGAGGGGCTGAAGAGACACTCGAAGGTGACCGTCAGATACGGCAAGCTCATCCCATATGAGGAGCTCGGATTCACCTCCGAGAAGCCCTCACGCGAGGAGGAGACAGAGGCCACCAATAAGATTTTCGGCGAGATTAAGGCTCTCTGGGAGGAAGGACATTGCGAATAAAAACCGCCCGCACCGCAGGATTCTGCTTCGGCGTTGACAGAGCGGTCAATATGGCCTATGATGCCGTTGAATCCGGCGGAAGCTGCTGCTCGCTCGGCGAGATTATTCACAACAGCGATGTGACGCGCGACCTGAGCGAAAAAGGTCTGAGAGTCATAAATTCCCCCGATGAAATCCGGGAGGGAGATACCGTGATTATCAGGGCGCACGGCGTTACTCCCGAAACGGAGCGCATAATCAGGGAGAGAAGTGCGCGCGTGTGCGATGCTACCTGCCCGTTTGTCAGCAAGATTCACGGCATCGTCTCCGAAAACTCGGCGCCCGGCATCCCGACCCTTATCGCCGGGGACGCGAATCACCCGGAGGTTATCGGTATCAGGGGATGCTGCAGGGGAGAGTCATTTGTCTTTTCATCGGCGGAAGAGCTGAAAAAAATCCTCGAAAGCAACGAAAATTTATTCCAAAACAGAATTATAGCTGTTTCACAGACCACTTTTTCCGAAAATGAGTGGAAAAAAAGTTCAGAAATAATAAAATTATACTGTACAAAAGCAAAAATTTTTGATACAATATGCAGTGCTAGACGCAAAAGGCAGGAAGAGGCGCACGCCCTTTCGCTCGAGTGTGACGCGGTCGTCGTGATAGGCGGCAGACACAGTTCAAACACGGCAAAGCTCAGAGACGTCTGCAGCGCGAACTGTGATACATTCCTGGTGGAAAGAGCCGACGAGCTCAATAATATAGATTTTTCCACATACGCCGAGGTTGGCGTTACGGCGGGAGCCTCAACTCCGGCCGCTATTATTAAGGAGGTACTTTCAGCAATGTCAGAAAACATCAAAGAAACCGAAAATACCGTGGTAGAGGAGGTGCCTTCTGTAGCAACGTCAGCTGACAGCGAAAACTTTGTTGAGCTTCTCAACGATACTCTCGTTGATGATTCAGTCATTAAGTGCACAGTTTACGGCATTACCCCCACAGAGGTCCAGGTCGACATCCCCAAGAATCACATTCTCGGCGGACTTACGGGCATAGTTCCCAATGAGGAATTCAGCTCCGACCCCAACGTCGATCCCTCCAAAGAGGTTAAAATCGGCGACGAAATCAGCCTCGTAATCATGAAGAAGAACGACGCCGAGGGCACGGTTCTCCTTTCAAAGAAGCGCGCGGACGCTCTCAAATCCTGGGTTGACATCATCGACGGCAAAGACGACGGCAGAATCTTCGAAGGCACCGTCTCAGAGGTCATCAAGGGCGGCGTAATCGTTGCTTCAAACGGCTCCACCGTATTCATTCCCGCTTCTCTCGCCACAGAGCGCAGAGGCGATTCACTTGAGAGCCTTCTCAAAAAGCCTGTTGAGTTCCGCATCATCGATGTCGATCCCCGCAGAAAGAGAGCAGTCGGCTCCATCCGTTCCGTCCTTGCAGAGAAGAAGCAGCAGGCGGCTGAAGCTTTCTGGAGCCAGATAGAAGAAGGCAAGAGCTACACAGGCGTTGTCAAGTCGCTCACCAACTACGGCGCTTTTGTCGATATCGGCGGCGTTGACGGTATGGTTCACATTTCCGAAATGAGCTGGAGAAGAATCAAGCATCCTTCGGAAGTATTCGAAGTCGGTCAGGAAGTTGAAGTTTATGTCAAGTCGCTCGACCGCGAAAACAAAAAGATTTCTCTCGGCTACAGAAAAGACGAGGATAATCCCTGGGTAATCCTTCAGAAGAATTATCCCGAGGGCTCAATAATTGAGGCAGAGATAGTCGGTCTCACCACATTCGGCGCATTCGCAAGAGTCATCCCCGGTATTGACGGCCTTATCCATATCAGCCAGATAGCCAACCACCGCGTTGAGAAGCCCGAAAGCGAGCTTTCAATCGGCGAGAAGGTCACCTGCAAGATTACCGGAATCGACTATGACAAGAAGCGCGTAAGCCTTTCAATCCGCGCTCTCCTTCCCGAGGAGCCCGCAGCAGAGGAAGCCGGCGAGGCTTATGACGATGCTGAAGAGGAAGCTCCCGCAGAGGAAGCTCCCGCAGAGGAAGCTCCCGCAGAGGAAGCGGCCGAAGCAGTTGAAGAGGCAGCCGAGGAAGTTGCAGAAGCTGTTGAAGAAGTTGCAGAGGCAGCCGAAGAAGCGGCTCCCGCAGAGGAAGCGGCAGAGGCAGCCGAAGCTGCTGAAGAAGCAGCCGAAGAAGCAGCCGAGGCTCCCGCAGAGGATTCGGCAGAATAATAACAAGACAGATTTTGACCGCAGGGGCTACCCTTGCGGTCAATTTTAAAAGGTCGGAAAAGGAGCTCGGTCAATATCAGGGAAAGAAAGCTCAGAGGCCCCCTGTTCTGCATTCTCGCGGCGGTAATCTGGGGCCTGTCGTTTGTGGCTCAGAAATCCGGGGCTTCAATAGGTACATTCACATTCAACGGTATCCGTACCGTTATGGGCGGACTGGCGCTTCTGCCCCTTGTTCCCGTCTTCGGTTCAAAGCAAAAAAAGAACGCAGGCCCGGACGGGGAGAAGAAATATACTTTTAAAAGGACTCTGTTCTGCGGCTCGGTCTGCGGAGCGGTCCTGTTTATCGCGAGCAACCTGCAGCAGCACGCTTTTTCATTTGACATCACCGCGGGCAAGGTAGGCTTCATAACGGCGCTCTATATGATTCTCGTTCCTCTCGCGGGGCTGTTTTCGGGCAGAAAAATCAGGCTCAACGTCTGGGTTGCGCTCGCTCTCGGCATAACGGGGCTCTATTTTCTCTGTATCAACAAAGGGGATTTCAGAGTCGGAAAGGGCGAGATCTTTTCTGTCCTCTGCGCCGTGATGTTCGCTGCGCATATTCTCACCGTTGACAGATTCTGCACCGAGGCCGAGCCTGTCGCGCTCTCCTGCACTCAGTTTCTTGTAGCGGGAACGCTTTCGGTTATATGTATGTTCATCTTCGAAAAGCCCGACATATCCGAAATAATGATGCATTCGGCGGAGCTGCTTTACGCCGGAATAGCCAGCACGGGCATCGCGTTTACCCTGCAGGTATTCGGTCAGAAATATACCGAGCCCGCGGTCGCTTCGCTGCTCATGTGCCTTGAATCCGTTTTCAGCGCGATATTCGGGTGGTTCTTACTTAACGACACGATGGGGCCAAGGGCAATCGCCGGATGCGCGATAATGTTTGCCGGCGTTGTTCTCAGTCAGCTTGATTTCAGGAAAGGGGAGAAGAATAATGGATAAAATCCTTGCGCTGATTCTGTCTTTCATAACGTCTTTTTCCGCTTTCTTTTCGGCTCTGCCGCGGAATCCCGCCGACTTCATACTCGGCCTCATTACGGGCATCCCTTCGGATGAGATGTCGATTAACGACAGCTTTCTCGAAACTGTCGATTTTTCACGGCTGATTCCCGCGAAAGAGGAAGACGCTTTTTATAAAAATCTTATTATTATGTTTTTTGAGCCCGGGAGCTCTGTCGCGGTCAAGCGCGATGTCTTCAGGGATAACGGGCTGCGCCTGCTCGGCTGGGCGGGTATTTCGGGGATGTTCATCGTATATTCCCCGTTTGAGGATTATGAAGGGATTTCGCTCAGATGCAGGGAGATGGAAGAAAAGTACCCCGCGGTGAAGCTGGCTTCGCCCGTGCCCTATGTTGAGCCGCTGCCGGATACCACTCCGGACGATCCCTTTGAAGGCAGATACAGATGGGGCGATGAAGGGATAAAAAACAGCGGAAGCTGGTATGTCGATGCCGCTCACATCCGCGAGGCCTGGAATTATTCGGATTATTTCACGCCCATCAAGGTCGGCGTTGTCGATACGGGCTTTGACACCGCCCACGAGGATCTCGCCGGTAAAATCTCATTCCCCGGAAGCTCCTCCGAAAAGAGAAACGTTCCCTCATCGCACGGCACCTTTGTTTCGGGTATGATTGCGGCGCAGCACAATAACGGCAGGGGCGTCGCCGGAATCAATCCGGGCTCCTCTCTTATATGCGTTGACTGGAAGCCCGAGGAGAATCAGAACTGGAATACCGCCCTTCATATCTTTTTCGGATTCTGCCGTCTTGTGAAATCCGGGGCGAAGGTTATCAATCTGTCGCTGGGCACCTCAAGAAGCGTCGATGAGGCGGATAAAAACAGCCTCAGGGATATGAATCTTTACGCCGCAATTTATTCCGCGATGATGTCGGTTATGCTCGGCAGGGGATATGATTTCATAGCCGTTCAGTCCGCCGGGAACGGGAACAAGGAGCACAAGGGAGTTGACGCGGTTTACAACGCTCACTTCGCCTCCTTCAGAGAGGATAACATAATATCGCTCTCGCCCGGAATCCGGAAGCAGGATCTGCTTGACAGGGTACTGATAGTCGGAGCGGCAAGTCTCAGACCTTCCGACGGCAGGTACCATCTCGCCGCGTTCTCAAATTACGGCGACAGCGTCAATATCGCCGCGCCCGGAGTCAATGTTTACGGGCTGAGCACGGGAGATAAGAAATACGCCCTTATGACGGGTACCTCCGCCGCCGCGCCGGTTGTTGCGGGGACGGCCTCGCTCGTCTGGTGCGTGAATCCGTCGCTCACCGGCGCCCAGGTCAAAAAGATTGTCACGGAAAACGCCGGCGAAACCGTTTATCCTTATTCCGGCAGCGGAAAAGAATATAAGCTGGTCAACGCAAAAAAGGCTGTCGAGGCGGCTCTCAGGACAAAATATGAGATGTATTCCGTTACCGGGGAAATCGACACGGGAGAGTTTGAAACGCCCGCCGATCTGATTACGGTTGAGAGCGGCGGCAAAGCTGAGAATATAACCGTTCTTTCGGGTAAAATCGACTTGATTTATGAGAACGGTGATGGTAAAATAATCATTAACGGAGACTACGGTGACAATGAGTTTGAAAAGACCGCTTTTTCGGTATCCGGAAAGGATGTCGATCTCGGTACAATCTCATTTTTGCCGGGGCAGGCGGAGGATGCTCCGCCGGCGGAATCCGGAATGAAGACGGGAGGCTGATTTATGGCGGAAATCACGAAAAAATGGTATAAGGAAATGTCCGTTTATCAGATATGGTGCCGCAGTTTCTGCGACAGCAACGGTGACGGAATAGGCGATCTGCCCGGCGTTTACAGCAAGCTTGATTATATTCAGAGCCTCGGTGTGGACGGCATCTGGTTCTCTCCTATCTATCCTACGCCCAACTGCGATTACGGCTATGACATTTCCGACTACAAGAGCATCAATCCCGAATACGGCACGCTTGACGACTTCAAGATGATTCTTGATGACTGCCACCGCCGCGGGATGAAGGTCTTTATGGATCTCGTTGTCAACCACACCTCGAGCGAGCACGAGTGGTTCAAAGAGAGCCGCAAAAGCGCGGATAATCCCTATCACGATTATTATTTCTGGCGCAAGGGCAAAGGTAAGAAACCGCCCAACAACTGGCTTTCGGTCTTTGAGGGCGGAGCCTGGGAATACGACAAAAACCTCGATGAATATTATCTTCACGTTTTTGCCAAAGGTCAGCCCGACCTCAATATGGATAACCCCAAGGTCCGCGAGGAAGTCAAGAGCATTATGCGCTTCTGGCTCGATATGGGAGTTGACGGCTTCCGCGAGGATGTCATAACCTTCATATCGAAGGCGGAGGGACTGCCCGACGGTTTCCCGCTTCCCATAGCGACCGGCATAGAGCATTACAAGCACGGCCCGCATCTTGAGGAATATCTCGATGAATTCAGAGCGGTTATGAAGGAATATGACTGCTTTGCCGTCGGCGAAGGTCCCCAGATGGGCCTCAAGGACGCCGTTGAGCTCTGCTCCGAAGGGCCGTCCCAGAAGCTCGATATGCTCATTTCGTTTGACCATATGAACTGCGACTGCTTTATGGTTGACTGGATCAAGAGACCCTTCAGCTTAAGGAAGCTTAAAAATGTCTATGACAGATGGCAGCACGAGATGTACGGGAAGGGCTGGAACAGCCTCTATATCGAGAACCACGACCACGCGAGAATCATTGACAGATACGGCGATGTTAAGTTCAGAGTCGAGAGCGGCAAGATGCTCGCGACAATGTACACCATGCAGTGCGGTACCCCGTTTATCTATCAGGGGCAGGAAATCGGTATGACGAATATCGAAATCAATCATCTTTATGATTATAAGGATGTTATGACTTTCAATAACTACCGTCTCTTCCACAAGCTCCTCGGATATTCCGAGAAACGCTTCTGCAAGCTCGCTTCGCAGGTCAGCCGCGAAAACGCGAGAACTCCCGTTCAGTGGAGCGCGGAGAAAAACGCCGGCTTCACGACAGCCGACAAGGCCTGGTTCAATATCAACCCCAACTATAAAGAAATAAATGTTGAGCAGGCGGAGAAGGATCCCAAGTCGATTCTCAATCACTACCGTAAGCTTCTTAAATTCCGCAAGGAAAACGAGATAGTCATCTACGGCGATTTCAAGCAGTATTACAAGAGCAGCGACAAGCTCTTTGTGTATGAGAGAAACTATCAGGGTCAGAAGCTCCTCGTCATCTGCTCATTCAGCGCCGACCCGGTCAGATTCAAGGCTCCCGAGGGGATAGACCTCTCCGCCGGCGAGCTTGTTATCAACACCTACGATGTGCTCGACCCGGGCGAAAACGAATTCAGCACGAAGCCCTATGAGGCGAGAGTGTATCTTTTTAAATAATACGGAGGAAAGTGTTATGGCAGCAATCAAAAAATATATTGCGGAATTCATAGGCACCTGCGTGCTTGTATTTGTTGCCTGCGGCACCGCCGCGGCTATCGGATGCGACGAGCCGGCAAATTATCTGGCGGTCGCTATCGTGTTCGGCCTTGTTATCGTGGCTATGGCTTATTCAATAGGCAATGTTTCGGGTTGCCACATCAACCCTGCCGTTTCAATCGCGATGCTCATCAGCGGTAAGATGACGGTTGCCGATTTCATCGGCTACGTTGTCGCTCAGTTCCTCGGCGGCATTGCCGGCGCAGCTCTCATGATTCCGTTCCTCGGCAGCGACTGCGGCTTCGGCGCAAACGCCCTGTTTGAGGACAGCATCGGCAAATCCATCGGTATCGAGATTATCCTTACCTGCGTCTTTGTCTTTGCGATTCTCGGCGTAACCTCAAAGGTAGAGAATTCAAACGTTGCGGGCCTTGTCATCGGCCTTTCGCTCACACTCGTTCATATTCTCGGCATACACTTCACCGGCACTTCCGTTAACCCCGCCCGTTCATTCGGCCCCGCCCTCTTCAGCGGCTCCCTTTCAACGGTATGGGTATTCATCGTTGCCCCCCTCATCGGCGGAGTGATTGCCGCGCTTCTCTACAAGTTCCTCGACAGCAAAAAAGATTAACATATTTCACACGAAAATCCGCTGATTTTTCAGCGGATTTTTGTTTGACTTATCATCATAATATTGGTATTATATTTATAATTAAAATAACCGGGAGCGCGGGCGCTTCCGGGATGGAAAAGGAGTCTGAAAAATGGATGTCAGGGCAGTTTTGGGATACATTTTTCTCGCTCTTCTTTTTATATTCACGGCCGTCCATCTTTACCATTCCTGGCGTGACGATAAAAAGAGAAGGAAATATACAAAGCCGTTTCTGCTGATTTTCATTATCGCCTATTATATTGTATCCGCCGATAAGCTGTCGGTGCTGCTCATCCTCGCCCTCGCCACAAGCTGGCTCGGGGACGTGCTGCTGATACCCGAGGGCAACGGCTGGTTTACAGCGGGCGGAATCAGCTTTATGTTCACGCATTTTCTCTTTATTGCTCTCTACGCGACAAGGCTTGATTTTTCGTCTCTTCCGTGGGCTTTCGCAATCCCCGCCGCGATTGTTTATTACGGAATCTCGGCTGTGATTATCTATAAGCTCAGATCCACCACCCCCAAAATTATGCTTATACCGATGTATCTGTATCTGCTGAGCAACTCAACGATGAATATCTTTTCGCTCATGCAGCTCGTCACTCTCAGGAGCGCCGCGGCTGCCGTCGCCTACGCGGGAGCTGTGCTGTTCTTCATTTCGGACTGTACGCTTTTCCTTGTCCGCTATTACAAAAACAAAGACATTGTTTTCAAAAGGCATTTTACCGTAATGCTCACCTATGTTCTCGGCGAACTTCTGATTACTCAGGGAATACTTATGATGAAATAAATCGATTGACGCTTAATCTCAAATCCGGTTCCGGGGAAAGAAACAGGGTGTTCAGATGTTTGATTTAAAGGATATTCCACTCTCAAAATATACAAGGAACGAAGACATCGCAAACTGCGTTACCCACGCGCTCGGAGTTCCCTTCTGCATCGTTGCGGCGGTTATGCTTTTCAGGCTCCTTGCCGGACGGGCGGACGGCAAGAATATTTTCGCCGCGGTGCTATATATATTCTCAATGCTCGTTGTCTTTGCGGGCTCGGCGGTCTATCACGGTCTGAAGCCGTCGAGGG
The DNA here is from genome assembly GCA_902784155.1 of Oscillospiraceae bacterium. GTDB lineage: Bacteria > Bacillota > Clostridia > Oscillospirales > Acutalibacteraceae > CAG-177. The sequence continues at coordinate 3,324 of CACZTQ010000021.1, read as the reverse complement.
CAAAGCAGATAGCCCGCGTAATCGATCACTGCAATATATTCTTTATGATAGCCGGTATGATTACCTCATTCACGATTCCCGCGATGACGGCGGAAAACAGAACCAAATCGCTTCTCGTTGTCGCCGCCGTATGGGCGCTTTCGCTCATCGGAATTCTTCTGACTTTTATGGATTTCAAAAAGTTTGCCCTGCCCCAGATTTTTATGTATATAATTATGGGCTGGCTCGCGATGATGGGGCTTGTCTCCGTTGCCAGAAACGGCGCGGCAGGCAAGGAATACGCGATGTTTGTGCTCGCGGGAGGTATCTGCATCACGGTCGGCTCGGCGCTCTATTTCATAAGGAAAAAGCACAAGTACTTCCACGCCGTTTTTCACGTTTTTGTCCTGATAGGAATTATAATTATATTCTGCGGCGTTTACAGATACGACACGGCGCTGCTGAATATGTAAAAATATACATAATATTCGCAAAAATATGCAGAATAATGAATAAATTCCCGAAACATTATATTTTCAGTGTATAAATATTGACTGTAAGCACCTTTTTATGTATAATTATTGATTGGAATGATATAACCGCGCGCGCGGAATCTTTTTAATCTTTCCCGGGAGGAAATATGATATCGCTCAAAAACAGAGATTTTCTCAAGCTTCTCGATTTTACGCCCGAAGAGATAGAGTATCTGCTCACTCTCGCGTCGGAGCTCAAAGAGAAAAAGAAAAAAGGAATACCGCACAGGCTGTGCGAGGGTAAAAACGTCGCGCTGATTTTTGAAAAGACGAGCACAAGGACACGCTGTTCATTTGAGACGGCGGCCGCGGATCTCGGAATGCACCCTGTTTACCTTGATCCCAAGAGCTCGCAGATAGGCAAGAAGGAGAGCATCGCCGACACCGCGAGAGTTCTCGGCAGGATGTTTGACGGCATCGAATACAGAGGCTTCGGGCAGGAGAAGGTCGAGATGCTCGCGAAATACGCCGGTGTTCCCGTATGGAACGGGCTGACAAACGAGTTTCATCCCACGCAGATTCTTGCGGACTTCCTCACGATAAAGGAGCATTTCGGCTCCCTGAAGGGAAAGAAGCTCGTCTATATGGGCGACGCGAGATACAATATGGGCAACTCCCTTATGGTCGGCTGCGCGAAGATGGGTATGCAGTTTGTCGCCTGCGCTCCCGGGAGTTATTTCCCGTCATCCTCCCTGATTGAGCAGTGCAGGGAAATCGCCGCTCAGACGGGCGCTTCAATAGATTTTATTTCCGACCCCGCGACCGCGGTCAGGGGAGCGGATATAATATATACGGATGTCTGGGTCTCCATGGGAGAGCCCGACGAGGTCTGGAAGGAGAGAATCGAGGCTCTGCTTCCGTATCAGGTGAATCAGGCGCTTATGAAGGCCGCCGGCCCACAGGCAAAGTTCATGCACTGCCTGCCCGCTTATCACGACCTTGAAACCGAGGTCGGCCGCGAGGTATATGAGAAGTTTTCGCTTGACGGCCTTGAGGTAACGGACGAGGTGTTTGAAGGCCCGCAGTCAATAGTCTTTGACGAGGCCGAAAACCGTATGCACACAATTAAAGCTGTTATGGCCGCAACGCTGTAACGTGAGGATAAGGAGAGAGTATGAGTAAAGCATATCTGGTATTAAGTAACGGTGATATTTACGAAGGGACCGCCGTCGGCGCCTTTCACGACAGCGTCGGCGAGCTCGTTTTCACAACGGGTGTTGTCGGTTATCTTGAGACGCTTACCGACCCGTGCTACTGCGGGCAGATAGTCGTCCAGACCTTCCCGCTCATCGGGAATTACGGAGTAATCGAGGAGGATGTGACCGGAAAGCCGTCCGTCAAAGGATACGTTGTCGGAGAGCTGTGTGATAACCCCTCAAACTTCAGAAGTCAGTATGATATCAACAAATATCTTGTTGACAACAATATCTGCGGAATCTGCGGCGTTGACACCCGCCAGATTACGAGAACAATCCGCGAGCAGGGCGTTATGAACGCGATGATCTGCAGCGAGGTTCCCTCGGACCTTTCCGCAATCAAAGCCTTTAAGATTGAGAACGCGGTCAAAGCCGTCGCGTCAAAGGAAACCTGCACTTTCAAAAGCGGTAAAGAGAACGCTCTCAAGGTTACCGTCATAAACTGCGGCGATATAAACGGTCTCGCTCCCGCGCTCACCTCAAGAGGATGCGATGTAACGGTCGTTCCCTTTGATACCTCCGCCGAGGATATTCTTGCCGCAGGGCCGGACGGCATAATAATCTCAAACGGCCCCGGAGACCCCACTGAGAATACGGGAATCATCGCTCAGGCCGGCAAGCTCATAGGCAAAAAGCCCGTTCTTGGAATCTCGCTCGGCCATCAGATTCTGGCGCTCGCTATGGGCGGCAGGGCAGAGAAGCTCACATACGGTCACAGAGGTTCAAATCAGCCTGTTACCGACCTGAGAGCCAACAGGACCTATGTTACCGCTCAGAATCACGGCTACGCCGTGGTGGCGGACAGTCTGGTAGGCACCGCCAATCAGACAATGATAAACGCGAATGACGGAAGCTGCGAGGCTCTCGAATATCCGGGACTGAGATGTTTTTCCGTTCAGTTCATCCCCGAAGCCTGCTCGGATTCGAGAGACGGCGAGGGCGTGTTTGAAAAATTTATCGGTATGATGGGTGGTGACTTCAATGCCTAAAGATAAAAACATACACAAGGTACTGATGATAGGCTCGGGCCCCATAGTTATCGGCCAGGCGGCCGAGTTTGACTACGCCGGCGCGCAGGCCTGCCGTGTCCTCAGGGACGAGGGCATAAACGTTGTCCTTGTCAACTCAAACCCCGCGACCATTATGACGGATAAACACCTCGCGGACGAAATCTATCTTGAGCCCCTTAATGCAAAGACGGTCCGCAGAATCATAGCCAAAGAGAGACCGGACGGCCTTCTCGCGGGTCTCGGCGGCCAGACGGGTCTCACAATAGCCATGCAGCTCACCCGTGACGGCACTCTTCAGAAATACGGAGTCAAGCTCCTCGGCACCGGAATCGACGGTATAGACAAGGCGGAGGACAGAGAGCTCTTCCGCGACACGATGAGAGAAATCGGTCAGCCGGTCGTTCCCTCGGATACCTGCAACGATGTTGAGGGCGCTCTCAGAATCGCTTCGGAAATCGGCTACCCCGTAATAGTCCGTCCCGCCTTCACTCTCGGCGGCACCGGCGGCGGAATCGCCGACAACGAGGAGGAGCTTAAGGTCATAGCCAAAACGGGCCTTGATATGTCTCCCATCACCCAGATACTTGTTGAGAAATGTATCTCGGG
>CACZTQ010000020.1 GCA_902784155.1 Oscillospiraceae bacterium | reverse complement strand
GCGGTTTACGCCTTGCCCGACGGCTCCGCTGCGGGCATCTGCAGCCCCGATAAAGACGGAAAAATCACCCTGACGGGCTTCAACGCCAAAGGCGAAAAAGTTTCGGATTATAACCTCGGCAGCACGGTTTCATCCCCCGCCGTTTCCGACAGCGGCGCGGTGACGGTAAGCGAAACCGGCGGCACAGTCGGCATCCCCGCGATTATCCGTGACGGCGGCTCGGACAGAAGCGTTTATATGCTCTTTACCGTCAAAGAAGGTAAGATTGAGCCGGTCGGCATATACACTCACGAGGAGAATTTCTCGGGTGATGCGGCAACACGCGCACTGATTGACGGCGACAATCTTTACACCGTTTCGGGCGGTAAAACCGTTTCATTCTCCGTATCCGGCAGAAGAATACAGGACACCGCCGATTACCGGTGATTGTCTCAACAAGGTGCTTATGCCCAAAAAATGCTTGACAAACAAGCTTGACAGGGCTATTATATATCCGATTATAAATCAAATAAAGAAAAGGATTGATTTACTATGAAAAAGACTATTTCAGCAGTTCTTGCGCTTATCGTAGCTATTTCAGCTATCTTTGTTCTCAGCGCAATCGTCTTTGCCGCAGACGGCGATGCCAACACCGCTGACACTTCCTCCTCTACAGCAGCTCCCGTTGATGAGAGAAACGAAACATCCACCAAGGCTGATGAATCTTCATCTTCCTCCAAGGCTGACACTTCCTCATCATCTTCCGCTCCTGCAAATGTTGATCTGAGCAACGCTCTTGATTCTCTTTCAAGCGCTATCAACTCGGTATCAAAGACCACTCTCCCCAACACCCCCACCTCTGACAATGCAGAGACCGTTACCAACAAGCCCGGCGAGACCGCTTTTGTTAACGATGATGTTACCGGCGGCAGCACCACCAAGGCTCCCGCAAAGGTAGTTTCCTATGTTCCCAACACCGGCAGCAGCTTCGCAGTGCCCGCAATCGCTCTGCTTGCTCTTATGGCCGGCACCGTAGCAGTTGTCAAGACCAAGAAGAACGACGACTGATAACCCCTGTTTATAAGGCATTTCAAAGCGGGTATGCAATCGCATATCCGCTTTTGATTTTTCCTCTTGACAACGCGGCAATCGTTTGATATAATACGCCTTGCAATTGCGGATGTAGCTCATCTGGTAGAGCGCCACCTTGCCAAGGTGGAGGTAGCGAGTTCGAGCCTCGTCATCCGCTCCACAAAAAGCAGGTCTTGATTGATCTGCTTTTTTATTTTATCCCCCTCCCGGCCCCGCGCGGGAGCCTGTTTTCCTTGACATAAACACGGGGATATGATATATTATTCAAGATGTTTTTACACAAGAAAGAGGGAAATAATATGTTCAGCGATTACCTTGACACGATTGGATTTGTATCGAAATTCGACCCCGAAGTCGGCTCGGCCATGAAGGACGAGCTCGGGAGACAGAGAAGAAATCTTGAGCTCATAGCGAGCGAAAACATCGTCTCCCCCGCAGTCATGGCGGCGATGGGAAGCGTTCTTACAAACAAATACGCCGAGGGTTACCCCGGGAAGAGATACTACGGCGGATGCGAGTTTGTCGATGTTGTCGAAAGCATAGCCATCGAGAGAGCCAAAAAGCTCTTCGGCGCCGAAGCCGCAAACGTCCAGCCGCACTCCGGCGCTCAGGCGAATATGGCGGCCTATTCGGCAATCCTTCAGCCCGGTGACACAGTGCTCGGAATGAGCCTAGCCCACGGCGGACACCTCACTCACGGCTCGCCGGTCAACGCGAGCGGCAAGCTCTATAACTTCATCGCCTACGGCGTAAACGACGACGGATTCATCGACTATGACGCGCTCGAAAAAACCGCTGTCGAAAACAAGCCGAAGCTCATTGTCGCGGGAGCGTCCGCATACCCGAGAATCATTGATTTCGAGAGAATCTCCGCCATCGCGAAATCCGTCGGAGCGTATTTTATGGTGGATATGGCTCATATCGCCGGCCTAGTCGCCGCGGGTCTTCATCCCTCACCCGTACCCTATGCCGACATAGTCACGACCACCACCCACAAAACTCTCAGAGGCCCGAGAGGCGGCCTGATTCTTTCAAAAGCGGAGCTCGGCCCCGCCATTGACAAGGCAATTTTCCCCGGCAACCAGGGAGGCCCGCTCGAGCACATAGTCGCCGCCAAGGCAGTCTGCTTCGGGGAGGCGCTCAAGCCCGAATTCAAAGACTACGCAAAGAGAGTCATCGATAACTGCAAGGCGCTCGCCGAAGGTCTCACCTCAAGAGGAATCAACCTCGTCAGCGGCGGCACCGACAACCATCTGATTCTTGTCGATCTGAGAAACACGGACGTTACCGGCAAGGAGCTCGAGCACAGACTCGACTCCGTCTGCATCACCGCAAACAAAAACGCCGTCCCCAATGACCCGCAGAAGCCGTTTGTCACAAGCGGAGTACGCCTCGGTACGGCAGCTGTCACCACAAGAGGTCTCGGCGTTGAGGATATGGACAGAATTGCGGAATACATTGCCCTGTGCGTCACGGATTACGAAGCAAACAAAGACAGAATCAGGAGCGAAGTCAACGCGCTGTGCGCAAAATATCCCCTCTATGAATAAAAAATTTCCCGCAGGGTTTCGTTCCCTGCGGGATTTTTGTACGTATCGTTATTACGCCTCTTTTATCTCGCCCGCTTTTTTGAGGCAGGTCTTTGCGACGCCGGGGCCCACAAGCTCATAAATCAGCGTGGCGCAGAGAATGACGGCCCTTATCTGAGACGCATATTCGGGAAATGCGCTGCCCGCCGCGAGCGAGAGACCTATCGCAACGCCCGCCTGAGGCATAAGAGCGGGTCCGAGATATTTTCTGATATTCTTATCGGCTTTGCCTATGGCCGCTCCGAGCGATGAGCCTATCATCTTGCCGATTACCCTGAACACGATATAAATCGCGCCCGCAAGACCGACGGTCGGAAGGACCTTGATATTGAGTCCCGCGCCCGAGGCGACAAAAAACAGCATAAAAACGGGAGGAGTTATACGGTCCGAGATATCCATAAGCTTTCCGACATCCGGCGAGAAATTCGCGATAACCGCGCCGAGCGCCATACAGAGAAGAAGCGATGACAGGCCGAAAAGCTGCGAAACCCCGAGGCCGAGGAATATGAATCCGACCTCAAGGGCGGTCCTGTTGCCGTCCTTCTTGAAGAATTTCAGCGGAATCAGGAAAATGAAGCCGAGCGCCGCGCCGACGGCAAGCGCTCCGAAAATCTCTTTGACAGGGGGAAGCAGAAGCTCGCCCGCGGAGGCGGACCTTCCCGAGAGCGCGCCCGCAACCGCGGTCGCGACGGAGTACATTATAAGAGCGGTGGCGTCGTCGAGAGCAACCACCGAAAGGAGCGTTTCCGTAACCGGGCCCTTCGCCTTATACTGCTTGATAACCATTATCGTTGCGGCCGGCGCGGTCGCGGCGGCAATGGATGAGAGCACAAGCGAAAACCTCGCGTTCCCCGTAACCGGAATCAGCACCGCGGCAACCGCGACAACCGCAAAAAAGGATTCGAGGACGGCTATGATAATCGGCGTGACTCCCACTCTCTTAAAGAAAGTAATCTTGAATTCGTTGCCGATTGAAAAAGCGATAAAGCCGAGGGCGCAGTCGGATATGATTGAGATAGCGTCGAGGAAATCCGCGCTGAGCAATCCGAGGACGGACGGGCCGAGAATAAGACCCGCCACGAGATAGCCCGTAACATTCGGAAGCTTTATTTTTTTCATCAGCCTGCCCATCGCCATACCTGCGAAAATCATCAGGGCGAGGTCGGTGAATGTATTGAGTTTTATATATTGAGCAAGTTCTAACATCAGCGGGACAGACCTTCCAGATAATCTATGGAAACCGTGAACATAATACCGGTGTCAGGGTTATTCAACCCGCCCGTCGCCTCATTGACAATGCGGGAAATGGCCTTTATATCTTCGTCGCGCGCAACCATTATTATGGTTTTGTTCTCCTTGTGCGAGGGCATGAAAAGCTCTCTCAGAGACCCGACAATCCTGAAATCGTCGCTGTCGCTGAGCTCCTGAATCATACCCTTGCTGTCGATTATCGTCGCGCCGGACATATTGTTATCCCTGAATGTTTCGAGCAGCTCGTCAAGGCACTCGGTCTTGTTGAGAATTATGGTTACAAGCTTCACTTCGCTCACTCCTTTTGGATTATTCTATCACTCGCCACTTATGTTTTCAATGCAAATCTGCGAAAAATAAGGTGATTTTTTATAAATAATCGGCCCCGATTTCGGCAAAGTCAACAAAAACTATTTTTCTGTTAACAAATCCGGCTTTTATTGTTATAATTATTCCGTAATGTAAATTATGCTATGGGGGAATTATTATGAAAAAACTCCTTTCCGTAATTCTTTGCGCGGCCGTCGCAATCTCGGCCTGCGGAATTCTCACCTTCGCCGGCAGGGACGACATAGAGTACAACGGCTATCCGGTCATACTCGTCCCCGGATACAGCTCCTCTTTTATGTATGACACCGAGACGGGCGAGCAGGCCTGGGGTCTCGATTTCAGCAAAATAGGAGGAATGGTGCTCACGAGCATCGCCGACCTCGGTATCGCGCTCGGAGCGATGACGGTCGGAAACGCCGACAAAATCGCGAAATATATCGGAGACGGCATAATCGAAATGTGCGCCGAGCTCCCCTGCAACCCCGACGGCACAAGCGTTCATCCGCTTGAAAGATATTACTCCGACGCCGCCCACATGCAATACAGCGCTATAATGGAGCGCCACCCCGAGGGCGGATATATGAGCGAGCCCAAAATCGCGCAGGGAATCGCCGAATACACCGGATATGACAACATCTACAATTTCACGGACGACTTCAGGATGGGCAGCGAATTCTGCGCCGACCAGCTCAACGATTTCATCGAATCGGTCAAGGAATTCACCGGCAGCGACAAGGTGAATATCATTTCGATAAGCCACGGAGGCCAGACGCTCTCAACCTACCTCGTGAAATACGGCGATAAAAACGATATCGCGAACGCGACCCTCACCGTGCCCGCAATAGGCGGCGCGGGCTTCGCGTTTGACGCCCTTATGGGAGACGTTCACCTCGATGAGGACTGCATCGCGAGATTCATCGAATACGGCAACGATGTGGAGGAGCATTACGACTGGCTGCTCAAAGCGCGTCAGCTCGGCTTCCTCGATCAGATATGCAACAAGCTCATACCCTATGTTCTTCAGGTTATCGGCAACTGGGGAAGCATCTGGGATTTTGTGCCCGTCGAAAGATATGAGGAGGCAAAAAAGCTCCGCCTTGACCCTGAAGCCAACGCAGGTCTTATAGAAGTTTCGGACAGATACCATTACGAGCTTCAGCCGAAAGTCCGCGAGAGCTTCGAGAAGTGCCAGGCAAACGGGATGAATATCAACATCCTCGCCGGCACGGGGAATCCGATAGTCACGGGTCTTCAGGAGAATTCCGACGGAATCATCACGACAGCCTGCTCCACGGGCGCCGTCTGCGCTCCGCTGAACGAAAGATTTGCGGACGGATACACTCAGGTAAACGACTGCGGCGGTAAATACAAGGTGAATCCCTCAATGACGGTTGACGCCTCGGCGGCATATCTTCCCGACGACACCTGGTTTGTCGAGGGAATGTTTCACGGGATGATGATATACGACCCGTATGTATTTGATTTCATGAAGAAATCGACTCTCGACGACAGGCTCCGTAATGTTTATTCCGACCCGTATTTCCCGCAATTCCGCGACTCCGAAAACGCCGCGCTCGGCGTTTATACGGAATTCAGCGGCTGTCAGCCGGGGTTCATCGACTCGCGCGCATCCTCTCTTCTGATAAAAAACTGCTGCAAGGAATCAAAAATCACGGTAACCTCCGTCACCGCGGACGGGCTTGATATCGCATTTAAACTCAAGCCCAAGACTCTCGCTCCGGGCGAGACGATGAATATAGGATTCACCGGCGATATACCCGAAGAGAGCCTCAGATGCGCCGGAATCACCGTCACATTCCTTATGGATAACGTAACGCCCGCCTGCTTCAGGACTCAGAAATACACCGTTATGAACGGCGGCGCAGTCGCCCCCGCAGGAGATTTCGAAAGCACGGGCGAAACGCCTCTGACAAGGCTTGCCGGCCCTCTGCTCACGCGTATTCTCGATTTCCTCGGGCTCAGGGAATTCCTCTCCATGATATTCGATTATTTCACTTATCTCACTCAGTCGGCGGGGATTCTTTTCAGACGCTGAGCCGCCCGCGGGAGCCCGCGCATTAACAATTCCGCCCTATTTTGTTAACATTATATTGTTGACAAAAAATGATAAATATGAAATAATTACCCTGAAATAAAGGTAAGGAAGGGTTTTGTATGAAAAAAGCCGTTTCATTGCTTCTGGCTCTGACAACCGCTCTGGTTCTTTTCAGCGCCTGCTCAAAGAAACAAAAACTATATACCGACCCCGAGGAATACAGCAAAGCCATCGAAGAGAGTATCTCCGAGAGCGAAAAAGAATCCTCGGAACAGGAATCCAGGATTGAGGACGATATGGCCAAAAGGCAGGATGAGCTGGGCAAGACAATCAAGGGCAAACAGATTGTAGCGAAGCTCACCTACGGCAATCACATAGAAATCGAAAAAATCGTATTCAAAAAGAACGGCATCGCCGACTACCGCCTGACATACAAATATTATGACTCTGACGATTATTATGAAATGGTGCTCGGCTACGGTGACATAGGCGACGAAAAAATCGTTGACAAAGATCCGGACCTCAGATGCATCGTCTATAAGAATTCGGGGCCTTTCGAATCGGATTTCGATATGTATTTTGACCTCTATTCAAGGAAGGATTCTGCAATCTGTACGGTAATAGAATAATAATTCTCAAAAAGCAGGGTTAAAAATTCAGAATTAAACAGACAGGCTCCCGGCGGATAATTCCGCCGGGAGCCGTTGATTTTAAAAGGTTCTTATAGTCGCCGTATTTTGACGATTCAGGATGTAGTAGAATACCGTTCCGTTAAACTTCACGGCATAAGGTCTGCCGTCAGCTCCGTAATATATTATTACAGACCTGTATGGGGATTCCATCTTGACAAGCTTATCGCCGGAATAACAGTTATTTGTTTTGAAATAAATTATAAAGTCTCTCTATCTTTCTTTCATCTAAACTATCGTAGCTAACAGAAATGATATCCTCTAAATAAACAGTAGATACACCGTCCGGTTCTCCATACTCATTAAGAGTATTAATACATATTTTGTTATCTTCCACCGAAGAGACAATGCCAATGATTAAACTGTCGGAATCAGTAATTTCAATGGAAACAGCTTTTTTATTGTCAATAGACAAACGGAGAACTTGCGGAATGGTTGCTTCATAAACATCGAACTTGATATGCTCAACAAATTCGTTATCAATCAAAGCAATTATTGAATTGATATACTTTGAATTTGCATTAATTCTGCATAAATCGTTAATTCTTCTTACAAAATATCCGTCATATCTGCCATAAGGGTCAAAAGAAACAAAAGTAAAATAATAATCATCTAATGATACAACCTTACCGCAACAAAATTTGTCATTTTCACCAGAATAAAAATACATTTCAATCAACGAACTATCCTGTAAATATTTTTTTAATATGCCGAACACTTTTTAATACTCCCTTTCACTATGCTGTAGCCATTCCAATCGCCGGTATAACTATGGGCGCTATTTTTCTCTTTGCGGATTATGCCTCTTTTTCTTTGACTATGGTGATATCCCTTATCATATCGGTGTTGATAATGCTCGTCTTCTTTTTATCCTCCGCCTTAAGCCAGTTTTCCTCAACCGCGATAATCCTGCAGCGGCGGGCAAAGGAATCATTGAAGCAGGTTATTATAACTTCTTTTCCGATAAGCTCTCTTATCATATCCACTGTCATTTTGCCGGTCCTCCCCCTGCGTTTTCTCAGTATTTTGTCATATATGAATTTATTCCTCGCCGGAATCACAATGAGCACTATAAACAGTACTAATGGAAAAATATAATACGGAAACATAATCCCTCCGTCATACTACGGGATTCAGAATGCTGTCATCGGCAATCACGATATTTTTGATATTGTCATAGTATTCGTCGGGCCCGGTAATCAGATCTTCAACAATGGCGTAATCAATCGCGCAGTAATAGATTCCGTGCCTTGACCCCTTTGACAAAACCTTGAAGGAATACGGTATCGTTATGTTTTCCCCGGTAAAGCAGAAATTCTGCTCGTCATACAGGCTGTTCATAACCTCGCGCTGCTCATCGGAAAGAGGTATTCCGCCCCTGACGGAGTAGGTCTGATCAGCCTCTTCGAGAACAGCCTGCTTCAGCTTTTCTTCCGGCTCCTTCACTTCGGGTCTGAATATATCCCTCATCCAGAGCTGCTTTCCGTCGGCAAGGGAGAAGGTACGCCCGTACATTGTGCCCTCGTCCTCGTCGGGGTTTACGCCGACCTGCTTGAAAACCGTATATGAAACGAAGGTATTGCCGAGGCCGTACTGCTCGCATTTTATCCTTGTGACGGTGACTCCGTCAATCCCGAGCCTGTCCTTGTAATCCTCGGTGTTTTCGATGTTGATTCCGATGGATTCGGTCTCTCTCTCGAGCAGGAGGTTGAACCAGTTGTTTATCTGCTCCGCAATCCCGGGCGCCTCGTCGCATCTGATTACGGGGTAGGTTATCTCCAGGCGGGCGATTTTTTCGCCGTTGCGGTCTTCAAAATCTTTTTCGAATTTCTCTTCCGAAGACTCTATGACAACGCCGTATTTTTCATCTTCCGCGTTTTTTCCGCTCCTGCCGCCCTTGTCTTTGCAGGCGCACAGGGACAGAAGAATCAGAAACACGCACAAAACAGCAAATGTCTTCTTCATATCTGTCACCTCATATCGGGTATTGTTTAAACGGTATCGCGCGGATTCCGCTTACCATTCTCTGCTCAGATGCTCATCTTTTCCGCTGACCATAAAAGCGGGATATTCGGGGTCGGAGCCGACGCGGGGATTGTCGCAGGTAATCAGCCAGACGATAAAATCAGCGTAGTCCGTGCCATATGAGCCCGAAACGTGGGGAGCTCCCTTGATAAGCCAGGTGTTGTCGGGATAAAGAGCCGTTGACGTATCGCAGACCCTGTCGGGCGAAACATAGGGCGAATCCTTGATGTCGAGAGTCTTGCCGTAGGGGGCGATGGTTGCGTGCCCGCTCATAAGAGGAGTCTCGAGAGCCTGGTCGCCGTTGACATAGCTTCTCGCGTAAACGGGGGCAACGGGAGAATTATAGGTCGCCGCGACGGCAATTTCAACGCCGTCTGCAACAGCCTTCTTTATCATGTCGTCCCTGTTTTTCATCATTTCCTGAAGCTCGGCGGTCTTCGCGATGAAATCCGCCCTCTTCTCTTTAAGGCCCGGTCTTTCAAACATATAGCTGATGCAGGCGTCATAATCCTCCGGGAGCACGAGAGCCCATACGGAGAGCATATTCCCGAAGATGGGGCCGAGCATCTCGTCATAGACCTGTTCTTTGTTATTCTTCACGAATTTCATCGCGAGGGATGAAACAGCCTTGAAAACGCCCGCGAAATCAAGAGCTTTCATAAGCCCTTTATAGAGAACATTGTCGTTTAAGTTTGAAAGGAATGCGCAGAGATTCGCGGGGTCGATATCAACCGCGCCCTGAAGCAGGTCGGATGTGACGTAGGTCCCGCACCAGGTTGATGAAAGGAATACAAGGCGGTTGACATTGTCAAAGCCGTATTTTGTCAGATACGCGACGGTCATAACTCCGCCCATGCTCGCGGAAATGATGTTGACCTTGTCGCAGCCGTGATTGCTCATCGCTCTCTCGACAGTCTCTCTGACCTCTTCGGCAACATCAAGGGGATTCATACGCCAGTCGTAGTTGAAATAATAAACATTCTCCCCGCCGATTCTCTCGGAAAGAGTTCTTGTTATGCCGTATTCGTAAGACTCTCTTGAAAGGAGCTCCGGATAGTGGTCAGCCGAAAGAGGGCACTTCTCCGTCCCCACATTATATTTTGACGAGCCGTCTTCGTTGCAGGCGTAGCCGCCGAATATTTCGTTGAGCTCGGTGATGAGTTTGCCGGTGGCCTCGTGTCTGTCGTTTTTAAACAGCTTTATAAAAGCGGCCTCGCCGACTGCCTTGAGAATCCTGCCGATATTGATTTCTCCCATGCAGTTGCGCTCTTTGTCGGTACCGTAATCGATATAAAGGCCCGTGAAATCCATTCCTCTGATAACGAGTACGGGGTAATCTCCCGCCGCTCTGAGAGCTTCAGGCTGTTTCGCCTTCTCCGCGGCGAATGAGGGTATGCACATACCCGCCGCAAGCACAATCGCCAGAATCAAGGAAATTATCTTTTTCATTTATAACCCCCCTTAAATATTGACTCAATAATATCATAAAAGGGATTTAAGTTCAATATAAATAAAAAAATCCGCCGCAGAATCTGCGGCGGATTTTTCGCTTAAAAGTTGAAGAATTTTGCGAGGAATGAGTTGACTGCTGCCCAGATGGGATTCCAGAGCGGGCTGAGCTGTGTGAGCAGCGAGGCAACCGTGGTGGTGTCAACGGTTCTGAGGTCGAAATTCTCGGCGAAATACTTGACCATACCGAAAATCATGTCCTCGAAGCCTGATGTATCCGCTGCCGAAATGGCGTTGGATATTTCTGAGAAAAATTCCATAATATTGTCCCCCTATTAAAAATAGTTACACTGTATTATAACTTATTTTGCCGTAAAGTCAATGGACAAATTGTTAATAATGAATGATTTTATGCCCGCGCCGCTCCCGTCAATCCCCGGAAACGCAATAGGCGCGGTATCTGTCAACGAGCTCGACATCCGCCGTGAGGTCGAGAAAGAGACCGTCCTCACGGTAATCCTCGCGGGCAATCACGCCGTCCCGCCTGAGCGCGGCGGCAGCGGAGCCGTCGCTGTAGGGAATGAGCATTTTAACTCTTGCCCTCGACGGGGGCAGAGCCTTTGAAACCGCTTCAAGCAGGCCGTCAATCCCCTCTCCGCTTAGAGCCGAAATCCTGACCGGGTTATCTGCGGTGAGCGGCAGCGAATAAGCTATGGGCAGATCGCATTTATTGAAAACGGTTATAACCGGTTTCCCAGCGCAGCCGAGCTCGTCGAGCAGCTCTTCCGTCACTTTGAGGTGCTCCGCGCACTCGGGGTCCGAGGCGTCGCAGACATTGAGTATCAGCTTCGCGCTGACCGCCTCCTCAAGAGTTGACTTGAAGGCCTCGACAAGATTATGGGGAAGGCGGCGTATGAAGCCGACCGTATCTATGAGCATTATCCTCCTGCCGTCGGGGAGGGTGAGCGCCCTCGAGGTGGGGTCGAGCGTTGCGAAAAGCTTATCCTGCGCGAGCACTCCCGCCTCGGTGAGATGATTCATAAGCGTGGATTTCCCCGCGTTTGTGTAGCCGACGATAACGACCGTTTCAACCCGGTCTTTTTCACGCCTCGCCCTTGTCAGATTGCGGCGCTTCTCAAGCTCGGCAAGCTCATCCTCAAGAGTCTTGATTCTCCTGCGGATATGCCTCTTGTCGCTCTCGAGCTTCGTTTCGCCCGGTCCTCTCGTGCCGATACCGCCTCCCAGACGGGAAAGCTTGTGACCCTGACCGACAAGGCGCGGCAGATTGTATTTTAGCTGGGCGAGCTCAACCTGAAGCTTGCCCTCATTGCTCACGGCGCGCTGAGCGAAAATATCGAGAATCAGCGTGGTCCTGTCAATCACTCGAAGGTCAAGCGCGTTTTCCATATTCCTCTGCTGAACGGGCGAGAGCTCGCTGTCGGCGATAACGACATCAATCTCGTTGTTTTCGCAGAATTCCTTCAGCTCGTCAAGACGCCCGCTTCCGAGAAACAGGGCGCCGTCGGGCCTCTCGCGCTTCTGCGAAACAAATCCGGCGACCTGAGCGCCGGCAGTCATGGCCAGCTCCTCAAGCTCCGCAAGAGAAGAATCGCAGTCATATTCTCCCGTATCAACGGCCACGAGCACCGCCTTTTCGGGTTCCTGTCTGTTTTCGTGTAATTCCATAGTCCTTATGTCACGGGCTGCCGCAAACGCGGCAGCCCATAAATCCGTCTGTTATTTTATTCTGATCGAGCCGGCTTCGATGATTCTGCCGCCGTCTGCCGGAGCTCCCGCGAAGCTTATCTCAACGCTGTCTCCCTTATTGAGGATGACAACCTCTTCCGCTTTTGAGGCGGAGATTGAGAAGTAATAATCGCCGGAGTCAAGCTTGATGAAATAATAGCTTTCGCCGCCCT
>CACZTQ010000019.1 GCA_902784155.1 Oscillospiraceae bacterium | reverse complement strand
CCGCCGACATTTTCGGTGCCTGAAACATCGCCCGTGTTATAACAGTTTGTGACTGTGCCGGAATTCACTCCGGCCACGCCGCCGACATAATATGATCCGGTAATACTGCCGCCTTCAAGCCCGACATTTTTTACAATACCTCCAACGACTTCACCACTTTTTTTAACGCCCAAAACATAACCGAAAAGACCGGCATAATTCGGTGCGTCTGTCACTTCTTCGTTGGACAGCCCGGTTATTTTATGACCGTCGCCGTCAAATGTGCCGGTGTATTGATTGTCATAGTCACCGATGGGAGTCCAGTCGTTCGCCCCGGCCGAAGCGGAGGCGTCAATATCCTTCATCAGCTTCGCGTAGGCGGCTGTCTCGCCGCCGTTAACCTTTGAAGCGAACAGTTTAAGGTCTGTATAATCGCAAATCATATAGGGGGAGATTTCCGTGCCTTTGCCCGCGAGAGTGCCCGGAACTTTTATAAGCACCTCTTTGGCGTCCTCATCCCCGAGCGCAAACGCCTCGCCGTTGTTGAGGATGATTTCTCTGACGTTGATTGCACAATCAATATCTGACTTCGCGTAAACCGAGCCGCCGTTGACTGTCATTGTGTCGCCGACAGAGATTGCATTATTAGAGGTATTTATAACACTCAGAGAGCCGCCCTCAACCGTAAGGTTGCCGTAAACGATGAGGCCGCCGTCCCAGCACTGCGAGGTGAGAGTAAAGTCTCCGTTCAGAGTAAGATTACCAGGTGATACATAGATAGTTTCATTTCTATCGCCGGTCGCTGTCAGCTTCGCGCTGCCCGTAATTGTGAGGTCGAGATTACTGGCATAAATAACGCCGTCGTATGTGAGGTCAAGATTGAGAGTGACGCCGTTTCCGTCTTCATTTTTGGCAATACTCCAGCCCGTGCCTGCTCTTTGCTTTATATCTCCGTTAATGATTGCCGTATCATTGCCTATAGAGAGCTGGGCGTCGGCCGCCAGCACCGCCAACGCTTTTATAAGCACCTCTTTGGCATACCTGTCCCCGAGCGCAAAATCCTCGCCGTTGTTGAGGATGATTTCTCCGGCGCTGATTGCTATATCCGAACTGCTTTCTGTCTTCGCGTAAACCGAGCCGCCGTTGACCGTTATTGAGCCGCCGAGTGAGATGGCGTCACCGGCGGTACTTATAACACTCAGAGAGCCGCCCTCAACCGTCAGGTTGCCGTTAACGTAGAGCGCGGAGTCGGACACGTTCTGCGAGGTAAGAGTAAAGTCTCCGTTCAGAGTCAAATTGCCCTTATATAAACGTATAACGTTATCATCATTGCTTGTAAGTTTCGCGCTGCCCGTGATTGTGAGGTCAAGACAATAGGCATTAATGCAGTTTCCGCTGCCGTATGTGAGGTCAGGATTGTCGAGAATAAGAGTGACGCCGTTTTCGGTTTCGGTAATGCTCCAGCCCGTGCCTTCTCTTTGCAAAATATCTCCGTCAAGAATTGCCGTCTCACCGCCTATTTCGAGCCAGGCGCTGCCATCCAGCGCCGACGCGCTCACGCCCCCGACAGCCACCGCGCCGAGCGCGAGCAGAAGCGAGAGCAGAATCGATAAAGCTTTCTTTGTTGTTTTCATAATCTTTCCTCCGTTCACAGCAAGTTGCAGATTATTCGTAAACAGGCTCAAAGTCGTCCGCAGGGTGTCCGCACCAGGGGCAGACAAAATCGGCGGGCAATTCGGCGCCTTCATAGATGAAACCGCAGATTTTGCATTTCCATGCGATGATTTTCCTTCCCTGCGCCGGGGCTGCCGGTTTCGGCTTGAGCTTCGCGTGATAATCCGCGTAGGTGAGAGGCGCTCCGGAGCTGAGCCTGAAAGCGTCTTCTGTCTCCGCGATAAAGAGCGAATGGCTGCCGAGATCTTTAACCTCAACCACCTTGCAGACAAGCACGGCGCAGGCGTTTTTATCAAGATAAAAAGCTCCGTTCTTATCCTCGGGCAGGTCATATCCCTCAAATTTATCAATATCCCTGCCGGAGTGCATACCGAATCTTTCAATCAGCTCATATCCGCATGTGCTCTCGAGAATACTGAGATTGAAAAAACCGCTGTTTTTTATCATTTCACAGGTGAGATTTGAGTTGATGCATGAAATTGCTATCCTTTCGGGGCTTGACGATACCTGCATCGCGGTGTTTGTGATACAGGCGTTTCTCTTCCCGCCGTCATTGGCCGAGAGCAGAAACACTCCGTAAGTCAGGCTGAATAATGCTGTTCTGTCCATTTTTATTTCTCCTCTTCTTTGGCAACCTCCATCATAATCGCGCATTCCATACGCTTTTTGAAGAGTTCGCAGCCGTATTTATATACTCCGTTGATTGAGCCTGTCGCGTGGTATGAATTCGCCGCGCATCCCCCGGAGCAGTAGAGACGCGCCCAGCAGTCTTTGCATTCATCGCGTGAATAGACGTTGCATTTTGAAAAGCTGTCTCTGATTTGCGTATTTGTGACTCCCTCCCGAATATTGCCGAGAAGGTATTTTTTATCTCCGACAAACTGGTGGCAAGGGTAGAGCTCGCCCGACGGGGTGACCGCCATATACTCGGTGCCCGACCCGCAGCCCGAAATCCTCTTGTAAATGCACGGGCCCGCTTTGAGGTCTATCATATAGTGATAGAAGGTGAAGCCGTTTCCGGCGCGGCGGCGTCTTATCATCTCTT
>CACZTQ010000018.1 GCA_902784155.1 Oscillospiraceae bacterium | reverse complement strand
TTCCTCGGCGTTTTTGTCGGTATATTGAAGCAGTGTGAGATAACCCTCTTCAAAGTTGTTGATATCGAGCATAACCTCAACTCTGCCGTCCTCACCGGTATGAAGGATAATCGGAAGAGTATCGTCGGGAATGTTTCGTCTCATTCTGTACATTCTGTTATCATCAATTTCGGCAAGCAGAGCGCCGAGTATCAGAGAAACGCAGTTGAGATTGGATATCAATCCTGTTCTTGCCTTTCTGTAGCAGTTATTCAGGCCGAGAATAAGCTCGCTGTACTGCCCCTCGATTTCCTCTCCGCGAAGAGGCAGAAGCATAAGGTGGGTTTTTCTGACCAGCGCGCCCAGGCGCTTAACATCTATCTTCTCCTCTTTTGCCTGCTCGCAGACCTGCTTCCATTCGGCGATGAGCTTCTTTATATTCTCATCGGATTCAATCAGGGTATCTTTGCCGTCATTATATTTTCTCCATGCCTCGCGCAGAGAGGCGCGTATATCCTCGCGCAGGGATTCGGGCTCGAGAATCTCAACGATGCCGGAATACTGCATCGCCCAGAATTTCATGGCGGTGGGGTTGGCCCTCACGGAGCAGGTGACTGTTTTGCCGTCTGATTCGCCGAATTTCACGCTCTTGCCGAGCCATTCGACAACGGTGCTGATATTATTCTCTGTGTCGTGAATTCTGAAAACAATTCTCTCATGCTTTCCCGGCTGCATATAGAGCATCTCCGCCTCGGTCTTGGGCGCGTCGTCAATTCCCTTCACCTTACTTTTGGGCTTGCAGGGAGTGTCGAGAGGCTCTATACAGGTAATTTTATCAATGCGGAATGATGTGACATCATCATACTCATCGTAATTGGCTTTGAGATAGAATCTGCCGTTATTGGCGACCATACGGTAGGGATTGACAAGATATATTTTATCCTCGCCGTTTTCCTGCTTGGGGTGAAGTTTTTTATCTTTGCCGTAATAATTATAGAGGAACGAAACCTGCCTGCCCTTATCTATTGCCTCATCCAGAACATCAAGATTATTAAGCAGAGACTCGTTTGTAACTTTATCTCCGGAAACAAGGCCGAGATTAAAAAGATGCTTCTGCATACGTGCGCGCTGATCAAGACCGCCGAGTTTGCTTATCTTTTCAATAAGCTGTTTGCACTCGCGCTCGGAAAGGGAACGGGAAAACATAACGGCGTTTATCAGCATACGGATTTCGCCGGAGTCAAAATCGTGGATATAATGGAAATTTGTCTTCTTTTCGCTCTCCTCGTCTGAACCTCCGGTGCCTTTTCTGTATTCTACATCGCAGTCTATTTTATCGGGATATGATTTGAGCAGCTCATTGAGGGTGCGGCCGACTGTCTTGCGGTCAATATCAAGGCCGTAATCGGAGAGAAGCCTGCTTTTAATCTGCGCCTGTGTCATTGTATGGATATATTCGCCGTCAGGCCCGGCAGTGTCATCTGTATAATTTCTGAGAATTTCAAGAATGAGCAGAGCGGACATTTTCTTTGCAAATGTTGAATCGTTTTTCATTTTGTTACCTCCCGGTCAACTGCAGATTTATTATATCACTTACAGCGATATTATACAATAGGGGTATGCGACAATTATGCCCCATCGTTTTTGTCTGTTTTGATACCGGCGAGCTCACGGGCTTTATCAATGAAGAACTCGGGAATATCGTTTTTCGCCCTCTCCTCCGAGAGAATCAGATGATAGGCGTGCATAAGCAGTTCGGCGTCTATGAGCCCTTTTTCATAATTGGAGAGGGCTTTGATTATTCGCTGTTTTCCTTTGTATGCCCCATGATAAAACTCAAAATCCATATAATTGAAGAAATATTCGCTGAAAACGGTTCCGTTACGCCATTGAGCATATCCCCAAAAAGCCATATCCGTGCTGTGGTCGCTTATGCGTTTAACGAACCATCTGTTCTTCCTTTCTTTCATATAATTCATACCAACATACTGTACAACATACAATTGGGGCCTTGTTTTCGGGCCACACGAGTCAAAACCGCACTTGTAATAAGGATTATATATCACATCGCCTTTTTTGAACGGCACGGGAAAATCAAACCACATACCTTCAAAAGCCAATAACACATCGTATTCATCCTCACTGCAGGGAAACACTCCGTAATTCCAATCCTCCTGACAGATGATGTCAAAGTTTTTATTTATCTTTATTCTAGCGGGATACCCGGGATAATCGTCAACCAATATTTTTTTGATAACGAAAGAGCCGATATCTTCACGCTCTGCGGTTTTGATAAATTCTTTTATGGATTCAACAGACGAAAACGCGTAGTCAAACGGCCTATCATTATCGGCATCTTCAAGAGTATAGACGCAATCGGTATTATCGTTAAACCAATCCAAAAAGCGCCTGCTCACAGCCATAAAACGATAAAGGAAATCATGCAGGCTGTCGTAGTGACGGCAGTTGGCTCTCTCCGGTATTTCCATATCGGGCATGGTTTCAATGATTTCTTCCCAACACTTACACTTTTCCTTGAAAGTGAGCTTTCTGCTTAAATATATAAGCCATGCCGTTTCAAGAGAATCCGGTTGATAATTGATTTCTTTCCAGTGTTCCGCGATACTGCGGGAATTAAGTAATTCGTAAATATTCATACTGACTCCTCAAATAGTTCCTTAACTTTTTCAAGCAATTCACCGGGTGAAGTAAAGTCCCTGTTTTCACTCAGGTAACTCCACACCTTATCGCCTTTTTTGTTGTCGCCGTAAATCAACGGCGATATTTCATTATATATGCGGTCAAATTCATTGAGCTCTCCGTCATATGTTTCAATGCGGTAAAGGGCGGATATCATATTATCTCCCCTGAGATGCATCCACATATCCGTATGCTTGACCGCGCCTGTGCGGTAATATCCCTTGTCATCTCTGTAAAGCGCCAGCAGGCTGCAGCAATCCCAATCGGGGCCCGCGTAAAGGATAAGAGCGTTAACGGGCGGCGCAAACGGGCGGCAGTCGATTCTGACAATATCGCCGACCCTGAACGGAGTTGCTATATTCAGATCTATACAGGAAGAGGAATATTTATGCTCCGGAAGGCGTAAATACGGCCCTTCATCTCCATGCTCCCTGCAGGCGGCAAACCAGCAGATGCCGATGCCGTAAATATAATAGTAAATATATGTGTTTATGAACCTGCCGTCTTCATCCGGCACCCATTTTTTAATATTATACCATGATGTGCACTCTTCGTCCCGCTCCTCAAATCTTTCATTCCAGTCGATATATCCGAGAACTTTATCATAATTCAGACAGGGCTGATTACTGAATCCACCATACGCGACATCTTTTATATCCTCGTCATACCACGGATCGTCAACGGTGAAAATCTCACCGGGAGCGCAGACGAGATTATCAATCGCCGCCTTGAAATCATCGGCAGATTC
>CACZTQ010000017.1 GCA_902784155.1 Oscillospiraceae bacterium | reverse complement strand
CGCAATTTCATAGACGACGTTGTCAATGACAGAATCGCCGGTCAGATTGAAGAGCTTATCTATAAAAAGATGGGCAAGCGTACGCTAAGCAATGAATTCAAATCATGGGATAACTCTCTTCAGTATATGGAGAAGGTTCTCAACGATGGAGAAATACCCGATGATGTAGGGGTGGCAATTGAATATAATGTTCCGCAGACATCAAAAAGAGTTGATTTTATCGTTTCCGGATATGATAATATCGGATTTTCCAATGTTGTAATTATAGAATTGAAACAGTGGACTGAAATGTCTGCGGTAGAAAGATCAAATGCACTGGTTGAAAAAGTTGAAACATATACAGGAGGAGCACTGAGGCAGGTTGTACATCCGTCATATCAGGCGTGGTCTTATGCTCAACTGATAAAAGATTACAACAAGACCGTTCAGGATGAAAATATCAATTTAAGGCCATGCGCATATCTTCACAATTACAGAAGAAAAGAGAATAATGACCCTCTTGATGACAGCAGATATAAGGAGTATCTTGACCATGCTCCTGCATTCACCAAAGGCGATGCACTCAGATTGCGCTCATTTATCAAGTGCTTTATTCACAAAGGTGATAATATTGACCTTATATACAGAATAGACGGCGGCAAGATACATCCGTCAAAAAGTCTGCAGGATTCGATTGCCTCTATGATGAAAGGCAATCAGGAATTCATAATGATTGATGATCAAAGATGTGTCTTTGAAGACATTGTGAAAGCCTCGCAGAAATGCCAAAAGGACGGGAAGAAAAGAACAATAATCGTTGAAGGCGGTCCCGGCACAGGAAAAACGGTTGTTGCAATCAATCTGCTTGCCGAATTAACAAAGCTTGACCAAGTAGTTCATTACACCTCTAAAAACAGCGCTCCTCGAGAGGTTTATGCTCAAAAGCTTTCAAGCTCAATGAAAAAAACATCTGTTACAAATATGTTCAGGGGGTCAGGGAGTTATTGCGAAGCGGAAGACGGTGTTGTAGATACTATACTGTGTGATGAAGCACATCGTTTAAATGAAAAATCAGGTATCTATTCTAATAAGGGTGAAAACCAAATTAAAGAGATTATTCACGCCGCAAAATGCAGCGTTTTCTTTATTGACGAATCACAGAGAGTCACCATGAAAGATATCGGCTCAGTCGAGGAGATAGAAAAATGGGCTGCATATTATGGCTCGGAAGTTACAAAAACAGAACTTGTATCACAGTTTCGCTGTGATGGCTCTGACGGATATCTTGCTTGGCTTGACAATGTGTTGCAGATTAGAGAAACAGCAAATGATGATATAGGTGAACTGAATTATGATTTCAGAGTCTGCGATACTCCGCAGGAAATGTTTGAGCTTATTAAAGAACGCAATAAAGAAGACGGAAAATCAAGAGTAGTTGCCGGATATTGCTGGGAATGGCCAAAAGCCGGACAAAGCGACCCGAATTATCACGACATAAAAATCGGCGATTTTGAGATGAGTTGGAATCTTGCAAACTATACTTTTGCTCTTGATGACAATTCAATCAATCAGGCAGGTTGTATACACACTACGCAGGGTCTTGAGTTTTCATATGTCGGTGTTATTATCGGTAATGATTTACGAAATCTGGGCGGCATTATGATTACCGACTATACCGCAAGAGCTTCCACCGACCAGTCCATTAAGGGGCTTAAAAAGCTGTTTTCCGAAGACCCCGAAGCAGGCGAGAAAAAACAGGATGAGATTATAAAGAACACATACCGTACACTAATGTCACGCGGTATGAAAGGATGTTATGTTTATTGCTGTAACGAAGGACTGGCAAAGTATCTGAAAGAAAAATTGCCGAAAGAGACGGCAGACACAATCCGCCGTGAGCCGAATAAACATACTGAAAATGAGACCGAATACAGTGAACCCGAAACAATAATCTATACTCATCCCGATATGTCAGGCAGAGATTATGTATGGATTCCGCTGGTAGGTGAAATTGCGGCAGGCCACGAGCACTTTATGGAAGATGATATTGAGGGATTTATCAAAACTGACCCGAATGTAGCTTCCAGGGGAGAAATAGACAAATATTTTTATCTCAGAGTCAGCGGTGACAGTATGATCGGCAAGGATATTCACGATGGCGATCTTGTTTTAATCCGAAGGACATCCAAGCCTAAAAACGGCGATATTGTTGCCTGTATGCTGCATGATGAATATGCGACTCTCAAGATTCTCAAGATGGAATTTGACGGCGTTATACTTGAGCCGGCTAATCCTGATTATGAGCCGTATAATATTCCGTGGTTTGATTTTCAAGATGGAAGCGCAAAAATCCTCGGAGTGATGAAGGATAAGATAAGAATGCAGAAATAATTCCTGTGAATAAACATTGTAAGTACACCCCGGCAAATACACATCCGGCATCTGTGCTTTGCATTCCCTTTATCCACCAAAAAGCCAATCGCTGAATCCGTTAAGGATTCAGCGATTCTTTGATTATGGCTATTGCTTTTTTGAGGGTATCGGCCGGAATGTTGAGCGCCGGAAGAAGTCTGACTTTATCCTTTGCCGTCAGGCACAGGACGCCTTTATTCATACATTCTTTTACAACGTCACCGGCGGGCTTTACGGTTTTGATTCCGACCATGAGCCCCATACCCGAAACGCTCTCAACGCCCGGGGCGTCTTTGAATTCTTCGAATATAATGCGGCTCTTTTCCCTGACATCTTCAAGCAGCGCGTCGTCAATCCTGTCAATGATGCTGACAGCGGCCGCGCAGCAGACGGGGTTTCCGCCGAAGGTTGAGCCGTGGTCGCCGAAGCCGAAGACATCCTTGACCTTTTCGCCCAGCAGAGTGGCTCCGAGCGGCAGCCCGCCAGCGAGGCCCTTGGCTGTCGATACTACATCGGGCTTGATGCCGTAATTCATATAGGAATAGAACATTCCGCTCCTGCCGTTGCCGGTCTGCACCTCGTCAATAATCAGGATGATGTCGTTTTCACGGGCAAACTCCGCGACGGATTTTACAAAGTCCTTATCGAGAGCTATTACTCCGCCCTCGCCCTGTACGCATTCCATAATTATCGCCGCCGCCTTTGTCTCAAGGGCGGTCTTTCTGAGCTCTTCGATATTGCCCGCCTCAACGTGAGCGAAGCCCGGCGTGAGGGGAGTGTAGAGCTCGTGATAATGCTCCTGACCTGTTGCAGAGAGAGTTGTCAGAGTCCTGCCGTGGAAGCTGTTTCTGAGCGTGATGACTGTATAATAATCTTTCCCTTTTTTATCGGCCGCGTATTTTCTCGCCGCTTTGATTGCGCATTCGTTTGCCTCGGCTCCCGAGTTTGAGAAGAAGACCTTGCTCATCCCGGTCTTTTCGCAGAGCTTTCCGGCGAGAATAACGCAGGGCGAGGTGTAGTAAAGATTTGAGGTATGCTGCAGCTGTGCCGCCTGAGCGGCGATTGCCTTCTGCCACTCCTCATCCGCGATTCCGAATGAGGTGACGCCGATGCCACTGCCCATATCTATATATTCTTTTCCGTTCTCATCATATACAAGCGAGCCCTTGCCCCTGACAAGGTGGACAGGGAACCTGTTATATGTTGAGGCGATGTATTCCTTATCTTTTTCGATTATATTCATTTTTTGTCTCCGTTGAACATTGTGCCTGCGCCCTCGTTGGTGAGCAGCTCAATGAGAATTGAATGGGGGATAGTGCCGTTCATAATGACAACGCTTCTTACGCCTTCGTCAATGGCGTCGAAGCAGCACTGAACCTTGGGTATCATTCCGCCCGAAATCGTGCCGTCGGCGTAGTATTTCTCCGCCTCGTCCTTTGTGATTTCAGGGATGAGGGTCGAGGGGTCGTTTTTATCCTTCATAACTCCGGCGATGTCTGTCATCAGCAGGAATCTCTCCGCCTTTAGCGCTCCCGCTATCCTTGCCGCCGCAGTGTCGCCGTTTATATTGTAGGTGTTGCCGTTGCGGTCGCAGCCGAGAGTTGAGATAACGGGGATATAACCCTTCTCGAGCAGGTCGAGTATCGGATTCGGATTGATTTTTGTGATTTCGCCAACGTAGCCGAGGCGCTCATCCTTTATCTGCGCCTCTATGAGCCTGCCGTCCATTCCCGAGAGGCCTATGGCCTTGGCGCCCTTCTCTTCAAGATAATTGACGAGCGTTTTGTTTACCTTGCCCGCGAGCACCATCTGGACTATATCGACGGTTTCTTTATCCGTCACTCTCAGGCCGTCAACAAATTCGCTCTTTTTGCCGAGCTTATCCATCAGCGAGCTGATTTCGGGGCCGCCGCCGTGAACAAGCACAACCTTGACGCCTATGGTCCAGAGCAAAACGAGGTCGAGCATAACCTGCTGCTTGAGTTCTTCATTTATCATGGCGTTGCCGCCGTATTTAACAACCACTATCTTGCCCGTGTATCTTTTGATATAGGGCAGGGCGGTTATGATATCGTTTACGCGTTCGCTTGCCGAATAGTCTTTGAGCATATTTTCACCTCATCAGGTACGGTAGTCGCCGTTGATTTTAACATAGTCGTATGTCAGGTCGCAGCCCCAGGCTGTGGACGAAGCGCTTCCGCTGTTGAGAGCGACCAGTATTTCAATCTCTTTTTCAAGCAGGATTTCCTTGGCTGTTTCTTCGCTGAAGGGGATTCCCGCCCCGTTTTCGCAGACTTTTATTTCGCCCTTTGCGCTTCTGAATGAAACGTCAATCTTATCGGGGTCGGTGTCCGCGCCACTGTAGCCTATCGCGCAGAGAACTCTTCCCCAGTTTGCGTCGGCTCCGAACATCGCCGCTTTAAGAAGGGAGGAGCAGATAACGCTCTTTGCGACCGTCTTTGCGGTTTCTGTATCCTTCGCGCCCGAGACCTTGCATTCGAGCAGCTTGGTCGCGCCCTCTCCGTCGCCCGCAATCCTGCGGCAGAGATTCATCGTGACTGTGTTGAGCGCCTTCATGAATATATCGAAGTCCTCGCCCTCGCAGGTGATTTCATCGTTTCCGGCCATTCCGTTTGCGAGCACGGTAACCATATCGTTTGTGGAGGTGTCGCCGTCAACGGATACCATATTGAATGTATTCTTTATATCGCCCGACAGAGCCTTCTGAAGCATCTGCGCCGATATTGAGACATCGGATGTGATAAAGACGAGCATTGTCGCCATATTCGGGTGAATCATTCCGCTGCCTTTGGCAATGCCGCCGATTTTACAGGTCTTTCCGCCGATTTCAAACTCGACGGCAACCTCTTTTTTGACCGTATCGGTGGTCATTATTCCTTCCGCCGCGCTTTCGCTTCCGTCCTTGCTGAGGGATTTCACAAGAGCGGGAATCCCTGCGGCTATCGGGGTGATATCGAGCCTTTCGCCTATTACTCCGGTCGAAGCGACCACGACATCCTCCGCCTTTATACCGAGAGCCTCCGCGAGCAGGGAGCTCATCTTTTCGGCGATTTCGATGCCGTCGGCGTTGCAGGTGTTGGCGTTGCCGCTGTTGCAGATTACCGCCTGAGCGAAGCCGTCAGATATATGGTCCTTTGTAACCCTGAGCGGAGCTCCCTTGACTAGGTTGGTCGTATAGACCGCCGCCGCCGATGCCGGGGTTTCGCTGTATATTACGGAAAGGTCCTTCTTCTCTTTGTTTTTACGGATTCCGCAGTGAATTCCTCCCGCGGTGAATCCTTTTGCGGCGCAGACGCCGCCTTCAATAAGCTTCATATCGATTTCTCCTGAAGTCCTGTTTTTTCGTCAATTCCCATTACGATATTCATATTCTGAATCGCCGCGCCCGAAGCGCCCTTGCCGAGATTGTCAAAGCGCGAAACGAGCAGAATCCTGTCATCATTTCCGAATACCGAGATAATCATATCGTCTCTGCCGCTCATTGAGCCGGCGGATACGAATCCGTTTTCTTCGCAGTCTGAATATTTCACGAGCCCTGTTTTATAATACTGACGGTAGGCCTTTTTTATCTCTTCGGTCTTGCAGTCTGTCATATCGCCGAAGAGAGGCACGACGACCTCCATACCGCTGTAATAAGGAGCGACGACCGGGCAGAAGACGGGATTATTATCAAGCTTGCAGTACCGGGCCATTTCCGGCAGATGCTTGTGATTCTGAGTCAGCCCGTACATACGCGGGGCGTCGAGAAGCAAATCTCTTTCATCGCTCTCATACTCGGCAATCATTTTTTTGCCTCCGCCCGAGTAGCCGGTGAGTGAGAAGCAGGTGAGCTTCGTGTCTTTGGGGATGATGCCGTATTCCGTAAGGGGAGCGACCAGCGAGATGAATCCGCTCGCGTGGCAGCCCGGGTTTGCAATCCGCCCGGATCCGGCTATCTCTTCCCTCCCTATGACCTCGGGGAAGCCGTAGGTCCAGCCGGATGCGCATCGATGCGCCGTTGAGGTGTCGATAATCACGGTGTCGCTTCCGCGCGCGAGTTCCGCCGCTTCAACCGCCGCCGCGTCGGGCAGGCAGAGAAACGCGATATCCGCCCCGAAAAGCGCCTCTTTTCTCGCGGAAGGGTCCTTCCTCACGCTCTCGTCAAGCTTTATTATTTCAATATCTTTTCTTTCGGCAAGGCGTTCGTTGATCCTCAGACCGGTTGTTCCCGCGCTGCCGTCAATGAATACTTTTGTCATAGCCAATCCTCGAATTGTATAATATACGGAAATTATACATTATTTATTGCATAAAGTCAAGAAATAATGCATAAAAACTGAATACTTTTACATAATTAATGAATATTCTTCCCGCTGTCGTGTTTTATTGTTGAAATTACACATCATAATTGATTTGCATTTGCCTTTTAAATAATGTAATATAAATAAGAATTAAGGAAATCTTTTGTTTTACGGAGCGTATTATGAAGATTCTTGTCATATCCGATGTTCACGCGAATATTTTTGCTCTTGACGCCGTGCTTGAGAAGGAGAAGGACGCCGATAAGATTATCTGCGCGGGCGACCTTGTGAATTACGGCTATTTTCCCCACGAGGTCATAGCGAGATTCAAAGAGCTCGGGATTCCGTCCGTCTGCGGCAATCACGACCTTGAAATCGTGAGAAACGCGACTCTGAAATCCGGCAGCAGGGCAATAGGCTTCACAAAATTCACCCTTGAGAATGTGACGGCGGACGATATAAAATACCTGCAGTCCCTGCCGCGTACCATTGACTTTGAGGCGGACGGCATTACCTACTGCGTAAGGCACGCCTACAACACGATTGAGAGAAAGAATCAGTTTCTTCTCTCGGTTATCGCGAAGGATTCGCTGCGTGCCTTTGACTCGAGGTGGAAGAGATTCTCGGCTTATCCGGACGCGGAGAAAAAATGCTTTATCCTCGGCCACTCACACTACGCGAGCGTTTTTCACCTCTCGGATGACAGATTTGTCTATAACCCGGGAACGCTCTATTACTCCAAGGGACCCGACCAGAGGGACTATCAGGCGGCGACCTATATGATAATAGAGGACGGCGTTCCCGTTTTCAGGCACCTTGATTACGACGCGAGCGTGAATCTCGCCCTCGACCGTAAAACCGACCGCTTCGGCTCAAGTTGGAAGCCGGAGAAAAAGAATTAAAGCTTTACCATTTTAAAAGCCCGTCATTGCGACGGGCTTTTCGCCTTCTTATTTAAGCATCACTTTTTCGCCGACCGGTTTGCCGTCTCTGAAAAACACCCTGGGCACTCTCTTGTTTACCCTGCAGGGCAGCTCATAGTTGAATGAATGAGCGGCGTTTGAAACCTCTTCCATTGTGAGCGTGGCGTCTCCCTGCCTGCCGACAAGGACCGCCTCGTCGCCCGGCTTGCAGTCTATACCCGTGACATTAACCATAAACTGGTCCATACATACCCTGCCGACTATGGGGGCGTATTGCCCGTTAATAATTACTCTGCCGATATTCGACAGGCATCTCGGGTAGCCGTCAGCGTATCCGACCGGGATGGTGGCGATTTTCGTATCGGCTTCTGTCTTATAAGTCCCGCCGTAAGAAATCTCTCTGCCCGCCTCAAGAGTCTTGACGTGGCTGATATAGGTTTTCCACTCCATAACGGGGCGGATTGAGAGCAGAGCGGGGTCAACCTCATCGGAGGGATAAAGCCCGTAGAGGATGATTCCCATACGGCACATATCGAAGTATTCGTCAAAATTCATTATGCCCGCGGAGTTGTTGAGATGCTTTACGGGGATGTGAATATCTCTCTCTTCGAGCAGTTTCACGAATTCCCTGTATCTCTCGCGCTGTGCCTTCGCCCTTGTAAGGTCGGCGGAATCCGCAGTCGCAAAATGCGAAAACAGACCTTCGGCGTAAATATTCGGCAGAGCTGTTATTTCTTTGCAGATATCGGCGCTCCGGGCGTTGACCTGAAAGCCGATGCGGCTCATTCCCGTATCAATGCAGAAATGGAAGGGAACGGTTTTTCCCTGCCTGACCGCCTCGTCCGAAAGGGCGCGGGCATCGTCAATGGTGAAAACCGGGATTCTTATATCGTATTTTACGATTGCATCATAATCCCAGGGGAAAACTCTGCCGAGAATCAGCACGGGGGCCTTGACACCCGCGAGTTTGAGCTCAAGAGCCTCCTCGGTGCAGGCGACTCCGAAAAAGTCAGCCCTGCCGTCAAGAAATTTCCCTATCTCCGCCGCACCGTGTCCGTAGGCGTCCGCCTTGATGACGCAGAGCACCTTGACTCCGGCGGGAATTTTGCTCCTGACAGAGTTGTAATTATATTCTATATTGTCAAGATTGATTGCGGCATAAGTCCTGTGCTTTATCATTTTATCGCCTCTGAAAGCTTAACCGTTCTTATATCATTCTCTGCAAACGCCCTGTTGAGCGCTTTGACAAAATCAAGGGCCTTCGCGCTGTCTCCATGGACGCAGACCGAGTGAGCCTCGATTTCAACATCCTCGCCCGTATATGCCCTGACCCTGCCTTCTTTTATCATACGGATGACTCTTGAAATCGCTTCGTTTTCATCCGTAATCATCGAGCCCTCAAGAGTCCTCGCGCGCAGGGTGCCGTCCGCCTCATAGGCCCTGTCGGCAAAAACCTCGCTGGCATATCTGAGACCTCTGAGCTTCGCGGCTTTTATCATTTCGGAGCCCGAGAGCGCAAGCAGGATGAGCCCGCTGTCATAATCCCTGACGGCGTCCGCGATGGCGAGAGAAAGAGCAGGGTCCTTTGCCGCCATATTGTACATGGCTCCGTGGGGCTTGATATGCTCGAGCTTCGCGCCCTTTGCCTTCGCGAAGGCATCGAGAGCGCCAATCTGATAAAGAGTGAAGTCATAGACCTCTTCGGGGGTGACGTTCATTTTTGTCCTGCCGAAATTCTCCCTGTCGGGGTAACCGGGATGAGCGCCCGGAGCGACTCCGCTCTCAAGGCACAGATTAACTGTCTTTTTCATCAGGACGCTGTCTCCCGCGTGAAATCCGCAGGCGATATTCGCGCTTGTGACAAGAGGTATTATTTCGGCGTCAAACGCCGCGCCTTCTCCGAGGTCGGAATTCAGATCAATCTTATACATAATCTCACCTTAATATTTCAAGTTGACATTTTTGACATCGGTAATGAACATGTGGCCCGGGGCGTGAGTTATCGCAAACGGGGGTTTGCTCTGCATAACGACATTCTGCGGGGTGACTCCGCACGCCCAGAATACCGGGACCTCGCCCTCGTTGACCGTCACGCTGTCGCCGTAATCGGGCTTCATTATATCCTTTATTCCGATTGCTCCGGGGTTGCCTATGTGAACGGGAGCGCCGTGAACTCTCGGCATAGCGGCGGTCACGTTGACTGCCTTGACGACGAGCTCATCGGGAATCGGTCTCATTGAAACGACCATATTGCCGTGAAATTTGCCGGCGGACTGAAGGGCAATCGAGGTGTTGAACATCGGCACGTTTTTGCCTTCCTGAATATGTCTTACGGGAATCTCCGCCTCGAGCATTTCGCTCTCAAAGCTGAAAGAACAGCCGATGAGGAAATATACAAGGTCATCGCGCCAGTAAGAGGAAATATCGGTAACCTCCTCTTTGAGGATTCCGTTTTCCCATATCCTGTATTTGGGAAAATCTTTGCATATATCGCCGTGAGAGGCCATAGTCTTTATTTCTTTTGAGCCCGCGTCGCCGACCTCGAGAACCGGGCAGGGCTTGGGGTTTCTCATACAGAAAAGGAGAAAGTCAAAAGCCAGCTCTTTCGGCAGAATGCAGAGATTGGCCTGAGCGTAGCCGTTGCACATACCGGATGTCTGAAAGTCGATTTTACCCTCTCTGATGAGTTCCTTTACCTGCTGCGGATGCATTTCTGAATAATCCATAATATCCTCACATTTCAAGAAGATTTTCAAAATACCGTTTTTCTGCGATTGCCAGCTCCTCCGCCTGCTCAACGGACGTTTTGACAAATCTGATTTTGTCGCCCGGTCTTACCTGAGCGAGCCGTGACAGATCGACGGATATGACGGTCGCCGCCTTCGCGTAGCCTCCGGTGGTCTGATGGTCCGCCATAAGAATAATGGGCTTTCCGGAGTTCGGTATCTGTACCGAGCCGAAGACTATACCGTCCGAGATAATATCGTTTCCGTTTATTCCTTTGAGCTCGGGGCCTTCAAGGCGGATTCCCATTCTGTCAAGGTCCGACGTTACGGTAAATGTTTCCGAGAAGAATTTCTGCATCGTCTCCTCGTCAAACATATCGTTCTGAGGGCCGGGCACGGCTCTTATTTCGCAGATGTCCGAGCCGTATAATTCTATATCCGTTTCGCGCCCTTCGGGGCTCTCCTTCGGCGGGGCGGGGTAATCGACGGTATCGTAGGTCCTGAGCTTCCTGCCCTCATATCCTCCCGCGCCGATTTTAAGGTTTGTGGAGGCGCTCCCCATAACCCGGGGGACGGTGAATCCGCCCGATACGGCGAGGTAGCATCTGAGGCCCGATACGGCAGGGCCGACGGATATGATTTCGTTTTTATGCGCTTTATAGACCGTGTTGTTTTTAAGCGGTCTGCTGTTGAGCTTCGCTCTGAAAATTCCGCCCGTGAGGCAGAAGTATGTATCGGATGTGAACCAGGCGGTGATTCCCTTCGCGGTCATCTCGATAACCGGGACGACGGGCTCATTCTTCAGCAGGGCGTTTGCGGTTTTGGCCGCGTGTAAATCCATAACTCCGCTCTGCGTGAAGCCGTTTTTCATATAGCCGAATCTGCCGGCATCCTGTATGGTGGAGAGCGCTCCGCCGCTTATTATCTCAAGCATCGCGCACCTCCGTGATTTTTATTTCGAAGCTGTTTTCTTTTATCTGCTTCTCTATTCTTTCGTATTCTTCAAGAGTGACCGGATAGAAGCTGATATAGTCTCCCGCTTCATAGAGAATAGGCTTCTCTCTTTTAAGGTCAAAGACTTTGACGGGAGTTTTGCCTATGAGCTGCCATCCGCCGGGGGAGGCGATGGGGTAAATGCCCGTCTGATTTCCGCCGATTCCGACGGCTCCCTCGAATATTTCGAGCCGGGGCGACTTGAGACGCGGAGTGGCTATCTTCTCGTCGAGACCTCCGAGATACGCGAAGCCCGGGAGAAATCCGAGCATATAGATGAGGTAGGGCTCCGATGTATGTATTTTTATGATTTCATCGGCCGTGAGCCCCGTGTGCTCACAGACATTCTGCATATCAAGGGCGAATTTCTCATCGTAGCAGACCGGGATATGATAGACCTTCGCGGAGCCTTTCCCCGCCGAGGAGGATGACTCTATCATCCGCGCGAGCTCCTCTCTGAGCCGGTCCGCCCTTATGACGGAGCAGTCATAAAAAACGGTCAGCGACGTGAAGGTCGGGACCGTTTCGATAATACCGGGAACACCCCCGCTTTCAATCATATCGGCGAGGGCTGTTACCTGTCTGTTTACTTCTTTGCAGATTTCTCTTCTGAACTGCACGGTGACTGCCGTGTCGGCATTCGGGAGGAATTCGTATTCAGCTTTTCCGGAGTTTTTAAGCATCAGCCGAAAAATCCTTTCCTGATTGTGTTCCTGAACCAGTGATCCGTTTTGTCGGAAACTGTCGGGGGATACTCGATGAGCGCCTTCATGAGGCTTACCATCGGGCAGTTGATGTTTTCGCCGAAGCCGTCAATGTAGGGCCTTGCCTCGCCGTACATATCGAGCATACCGGCTCCAGCCGCGGCCTCCATAACCTTTGCCTGAAGCTCTCCGTTGTGAAACAGCTCCGGCTTTCCGAGAATGAAGGCGGTCGCTGCCATAAGGGCGTTGCATCCCCAGTCGGAAACGGTCGCCGTTATGATGTTGTCGGCGGCGGTGTCCGCGAGGATTCCGTAGCCCGTACCCGCCTTGCAGCCGCCCATCTCCGCGTAGGGAACATATTTTCTTATATGCTCCTCAATGGCGCCCATACCTATTTCGTTGCCCAGGTCGCCTATTGAGAGATTCCATATTCCCTTCTGCTGACATTTTCTGAAGAGAACATCGTATTTTGCTTCGTGCTCCGAGGTGTTGACGCCTGTGGCGTTGTGGAAATATCCGTTTTTATTCGCTCCGGGAGCCTCGTTTGTAAAGCATACGCAGGGCTCGCCGTGAGAGAGGATTTCGTCCGCCTGAGCGTCCGCGAGGGAGGAATCCTTCGTGAAATTCACTATGCAGACGGTGTTTTCGCCTATATTGTCAATATCATAGGTGAAATTCATGCCGAGCGGGCCGCACATCGCCTCGATGGCGCCGTCGCACTGGTCGGGCACTATCATAACCGGCTTTGCGCCGAAGGCGTTGATGATGAATTTTGCGAAGACGGTTGAAGAAATGATGCCGTCTGTTTCGGCCATCTTCCACGGGAGCAGGACGAAGCCCGTCAGGATATAGACAAGCCCGCCCTTCTTAATATTATCGATAAGGCCCTTTGCGGCGTGTGTTGAGGTGGGCTCGCCCGTGAATTTGCGCGAGCCTTCATAGAGGATGCGGCATACTCCGTATCCTCTCGGGTCGAGATTCATGAGAGAATCGAGATCCTCTCCTATATTGAGAATTGTCAGTTCCTGTGTATTCATAATCAGTCCTGTCTGCACTGAGCTTCATAATCGGCAACGAGCGAATCCTGAATTGTCTTGAGCATTTCGGGAGCTTTGCCGCCGACCGGCTTTCCGTCAACGTGAGCTACGGGGATGCAGAATGAACCGGTTGAGTGGACTATTACTTCGTCCGCATTCATAAGCTCGTCGAGGGTGTATTCTCTCTCCTCGGTTTCATAGCCGCATTTCTCGGCGAAAGCGAGCAGACGGATTCTCGCCGTACCGGGAAGAATCTTGTCGTCAAGCGGGTGGGTGATGACCTTGCCGTCTTTGAATATCGAAACATTTGAATGAGCGCACTCGGTGACTATATCGCCTCTGTGGAATATAGCCTCCTTGCAGTTCTGCCTTGCGGCCGCGGTCGCGGCAAGAACGGAAGGAATGAGGTTGAGCGTCTTGCAGTTGCAATATAAGAAACGCTTGTCTTCGTAAGTTATAACATCGATGGGGGTGTAGGTGTCGGCTACGGGCTGGGGAGTGAGGGTGATCCAGAGGTTGCCTTTCATATCGGCGTCATAGATATGGTTTCTCTGCGCCGTGCCTCTTGTGCACTGAAGATAGACGAACTGATCGCCGTCGTCAACTTTGAGCACAAGCTCCTTGAGAAGAGAGACGAGCTCTTCCTTTCCCATCGGGATATTGATTTCGAGGATTTTCGCGCTGTTGTAGAATCTTGTAATATGATGCTCAAGGTCAAAAATCTTATGATTGTGAGCATAGGTAGCATCGTAAATGCCGTCGCCGAACCAGCAGACGCGGTCCGTCATGGGAATGGTCATTTTGTCGATTTCATCGTATTTGCCGTTGTAATAGCCCAGATCTTTCATTTCATTCACCTCATAGATTGTAAAAAAGACAAAAGCAGCTCCGAATTGAGACACCCTTGTCTGTTATCATAATTATATACCTTATTATAAAAATGTAAAGACATAATTTTAAAAAAATCCGCCTGCGCGTATTTTATTGAATTTTATTATTCTCTGTGATAAAATATTCTCATACGCAGCGCTGGAGGTGGCTTTACGGATAAATATGTCTTCTTTATAGATATTGACGATACCCTTATGGTAAAAGGAAAAGTGGGCGTTAAAAACAGGGAGGCGCTCGCCTTCGCGAGGAGAAACGGCCACAAGGTCTTCATAAACACGGCCAGGTCATACGGGATAGTGCCGGATGTAATCCGCCGCCTGAGAGTTGACGGCTTCGTTACCGCTCTGGGCTGCCGCGCCACATATAAGGATAAAGTTATCTGCTCGGCAAAGCTCCCGATTGAGGAGGCGGCGGGAATACTCGATTATTTCACCTCGCGCGGTAGGGTGATTCACCTCGAGGGCGACGAGGTATTCCTCTCAAATGTCGAGGAGGGCGTACCCGTTGTCAGGACGGGGAAAGAGCTGATTGAGAAATATCCCGGAGAGAATATTCCGAAATTCTTTCTGCCGCACGTGCTGACCGCGCAGGAGCAGAAATGCATTTCGGAAAAATACAATTTTTATCAGCACGAGGGTTACGCGGAATTCTGCCTGAAGGGTTTCAGCAAGGCGACCGGAATAAGGCGGGTTATGGAATATCTCGGTATGGATACCGGCAGGAGCGTCGCGATGGGCGACAGCCTGAATGACCTCGAGATGCTCGAGGCGGCAGGGATTGCCGTGGCAATGGGAAACGCCGTTGAAAAGCTCAGGCAGGCGGCGGATATAGTGACTTGCGACGCGAAAGACGGCGGAGTCGCCGACGGCATTTACCGTATAATCGGCAGGCCGTGAAATGCTTTAAACCTAGAACTGCGGGCGGCTTTAAGCCCGGATAATATACAGGGAGAAGTTATATGAAAAACAAATTTCTGATTAAATCGGTTTCTCTTTTTCTCTGCGCGGCGATGCTTCTGCCGGGTACAGTTTCGGCCTCCGCCGCAGACAAAGAAAAATATAACGGCAAAGTTCTGATGGCGGTGAATACCGACTGTGATTTCGATACCGCCAAAGACGGATTTTATACATTTGAGACCTCCGGCTCCGACCGGAGCGAAAAAATGCAGGGAAACAAATCCGCAGCGAGAAAAGCCGCGTTTGATGTAACGGGCAGCAACGCTGTCGCCTCACCTGAAGAATACAGGGAATACCTCAAAACACATAAAGACGAGCCTCAGGGACTGATTCACAATCATTATAAAGTCGGCGATACAAAGGAAATTTATGCGGATATGGCGGACGGGCAGGGCAACACGGTCATAGATTTCAGATGCGTGGCCGAAGGCAAAGACTGCACGGTCTGGACCAAGGTATTTGAAGACGGCTCGCTTTATGATACGGAAGAGGACGCAAAGGAAACCGCGGATTTCTTTGACTCCGTCCATAAAGCGGAGGAGGAAGTTTTCGGTAAAAACATCATCGATACCGACGGCGACGGCAGATTCGCGATTCTGAGCTATGATATTGCCGATGCGGGCGGATTCTTTTCCTACAGCGATCTGTCGGATGTTTTCGGTTTTGTGGGCAATGTTTATGCGCCGCTGTTTGGTATGGCGGGAAACCATATGGACTGTGTGTATGTCTGCGGACTGCCGGATAAATCCACCGTTGTTCACGAATATCAGCACTATCTTTTCAGATGCAATGAGTTCGCGGGCAAAACAAATTTCAATTATATTGAAGGCGAAGAAAGCTTTGTGACCGAGGGCTTTTCGAGATGCGCCGAGATAATCTTTGCGGATGGCTCTTTTTACATAACGTCCGCTATGGAAAGAGCCGATGAAGTGTCTCTGATATATTGGGCTTTTGACTATGACTGTTATGAGATTTCGGGCGCCTTCTGCAACTATCTGAGAAACCGCTATGCCGTGCTTACGGGCGATAAATCAAAAGAATTTCCCGGAAAAGGCTTTTACCTTGAATATCACGGAAGACGAAACAGAGAAAACCGGTATAAATCGGTCGAGGTGTTCGCGGATATTCTGTACCCGGCGGACAAATACCCCGAGCTTAAAACCGGCGAAGAAAGAGCAAAACAGCTTCTGATTGATTTCTGGAAGGCGGTTTATCTCAGAGAGCAGACCGGCATATACGGTTTCAACGGCGAGGAAAAGGTCGAAGGCTTTTGCTGGGAAAGCGCGCTCCCGCTCAGGACCGAATTTCTCAAACCGGGAATGGCAAAGTTTTATGTCATTGACTCCGGCAAAAAAGCCGACGAGGTTTTAAAAAACCGGAGCAAAAATATTTATTTCGAAACGTTTGACATTGAGAAAAATACCGGTACCGAAGAGCCCGTATTCACTTTTAATCTGAATTTCGATTCGGCTCCGGAGCCGTGCAGATTATCAGCCTTCTGGTATCCGGGTCCGGTTTTTAAAGGTAATGCCGATATTGACGGTTATAACGGAGAAGGCTATGACGTTTACGGCAATGAATTATTCCCGTACAAAAGACCGGGATATAATTTTCTCGGGTGGTCGGAAGACAGGAATGCCGTAAAAGCGGATTATCTGCGCGAAGATATAATAGAGGCAAAAAAAGACAGCGTGTTTTACGCGGTATGGGAAAAAATGCCGGTAATTGAGACGGATAAAGAATATGACGAAAGCATATTCGAAGGCCTGTCAGAAAGCGAAGCATTGTTTATTCCCGAAGAGAGCGGGTATTATCTGCTGCGTTCAACATTAGGCTTTTACCTGGAAGACCCCTGTTCGGACTCAGTGGTTGAGTTGATTTATACCGAAGAAAATGAAGAAAATGGAGAAAGTGAATTAATCTGTATTTATAAACTGACGGGCGGCGGGGAATACACATTTGTTTCCGCCTCCGACAGCCCGGGTCTGTCCTTCTGCGTAACTGAAACCGGGCCGGGCTTTAAGCTGTCTTTTGTATCCGGAG
Organism: Oscillospiraceae bacterium; assembly: GCA_902784155.1. Lineage (GTDB taxonomy): Bacteria > Bacillota > Clostridia > Oscillospirales > Acutalibacteraceae > CAG-177. The sequence continues at coordinate 5,369 of CACZTQ010000017.1, read as the reverse complement.
ACGGGTACGGGGATGTCGGCCCGTATGTGGGGAGAACGGATTATATTCTCCCCGGGCTGTACCGGGAACCCATTGCTTATCCGGAATCCCGGTTTGCGGGATGGGCTTTGAAAAAGGATGCAGCCGAGCCCGATTATCTTGAGGGTGAGAGAATCACGATCACGCGGGATACCTCGCTGTATCCCGTCTTCAAAGCGCGGGAGATTGCCCGCGCGGACGGAGAGTATGAATTTGACGATTATTTATTCTTCATACCCGAATCGGACGGAACATACGAAATTCTGTTCGATGATACTTCGGGCGTCGAAATACTGGATGAAAAAAGCAACCCGATAGGATTCCTTGACATAGTCCCGTTGGCGTCGGAAGAACCTTTTAAGGGCGCGTTTGCAGGGGGACACAGATACTGTTTTGATACATACGAAGATTCTTCAAAAGCAAAGATCAGAAGGATTTCGTCCGTGACGGACACATCTCTGACTTTGTACGGCTTTGACGACAACGAGGTTTATACCGACAGCGGCAAGCCGTTTTATACCATCCCGGATATAGAACTTGTTGAAAATTACAGCGGAGGGATTGCCTGGGACGGCATATACTATCCCGGAGACACCGTGTTTGTATTGAACAGTGAAGAGTTTCACCCCAAAGTGAAGAATTGTTATCCGGGCAGGGATTACGGCCCTGAGGATACTGTGTTCAATAAAGAAAAAAACTGCAGGGTTGCCGCTCTGAATATTTTCGAAAGCGGTATTTTCAGAATCAAGGCAAGCGGCGGCCTCGCATATTATGAAGAAAGCGAGGACGGTGAAGACACCACTCTTTACCGCAACACGGACGAAGGCTGTTACATTCTGATAAAAGAATGGGATTTTGATAAGCTCATAATGTTTGACGAGGAGATTACCGGGTTCACTGTGGAAAAAGTTTCGGGCTCATTCACCGTAACTTATTCGGCGCAGGGGTGCGATAATGTACCGGAGCCGTTTGAAGGCTTCATTGTGTCTGCCGTTCCCGAAGAGGTTCCCGAATCTCAGGGGAAAATCTTTGACGGCTGGTATCATGAATACACCTTCCGCGGGGAGAAGGTGGCGGATTATTACTATCCCGGCGACCGGGTCCTGATGTGCTCCGATATTACCCTGACCGCAGATATGCAGAGCAACACATTTTTTGACAGGCTTTTCCGATCTTTCAGAGATTTCATAAATGATAAACTGGAGCCATTAAGATTAAGCTTTGAACTGCTGAAAGAGATAATAATTATTATAATAGAAACATTCAGAGAAGAATAATAAAAGGCCGGCGACTTCGGGTCGCCGGCCTGAGTTTTTGCCGTTTTAAATATTATCTCTGTATTTTTTCCTGATAAATCTGAATAACAGATACGCGGCAACAAGGAGAAGGAATACTCCTATGCAGATTGCGTATTTCACCGTTTCGGCGGTCATCTTCTCCGCGTCCGCGCCCGGTGAGTTATCCTCGCCGCCGAAGAATACGGAAGACAGAGCGCCGCCCGACGGGATATAGTTCTTGACGTCATCCCAGAGAGTGCTCATAAGAGCGAGCGTTTCGGGTGAGAGATTGGTAAACATCTGAGTTTTGAACGCCCCCTCTTCGGGGTAGAGCAGCTCATCCTCATAGTAGGTGTATTCGGGGTTTGTATAAACCGCTTCGTTGGGGCTGCCGTAGCAGATGTATTCGGCGTTTGCGAGAGCTATATCCGGCTCGTTGAGGAAGTTGAGATAGAGCTCCGCGGCGAGCTTGTTTTTGGCTCCGCTGAGTATGCAGGCGGCATCGACGAAATAGTTCACGCCCTCTTCGGGATAGACGAAAGCGAGGTCTTCGTTATTGTCGTGCATTGTGAGATAGTCGCCGACATAGTAGGGGGCGAGAGCGTCCTCTCCCGACTCCATTTTAAGGAAGATTTCATCGTTTACATAGACGGGGGAAACTGATTTCTGCTCCTTGAGCAGGGCGGCGGCCGTTCTCCAGGCGACCTCGGATTCCATATTGTAATCCATTCCGAGAAGGCTCTGCGCTATCGCGAAGGCGTCTCTCGGGTTGTTGAACATAAGAATCTGATTTGAATAATCCTTATCCCACAGCGCCTTCCAGCTCACGGGCGCCTCGTCAACCATCTTTGTGTTGTAAATGAGGCCCACGTAGCTGACCGTGTAGGGGATGGAATACTCGTTCGCCGGGTCATAGCTGAGATTCCTGTATTTATCGGGAATATATTTATAGTTGGGAATGTTGTCAAAATCTATCTTTTGCAGCATTCCTTCTTTTATCATACGGGCAATCATGTAGTCGGAGGGTATCACGACATCATAGGAAACTCCGCCGCTCTTGAGCTTTGAATACATAACCTCGTTGTTGTCAAAGGTGTCATAGACAACCTTGATGCCGTATTTCTTTTCGAATTCGGCGTTGACATCAACCGTGTCATCCTGACCGTCCGAAATGTATTCGCCCCAGTTATAGACATAGAGCTTCGTGCCTCTGAGGGCTTCGATTTCGCTGTCTGTCAGGGCGTATGATAAATTAAGCGGAGCGAGCGCGACAATGAGCGCGATAATCAGAGCGGATAATTTTTTCAATTCTTTCACCTCGCATCCCGATGTCTCTTTTTTATTTTGTCTTCACTCTTTTGCTGAACTATGTTGTAGATAATCAAAAGAATGAGAATGCTCACGAAGATGATGGCAGAGAGAGCGTACATATCGGGCTTGACTCTCTTCTTTGTCATTGAGAATATAACTATCGGAAGAGTCTGGAAGCCCGGTCCGCTTGTGAAATAACTGATGATGAAATCATCAAGCGAAAGGGTAAAGGACATAATGAGTCCGGTGAGAACTCCGGGCATAATCGAAGGCAGAACAACCTTGAAAAACGCCGAGAGAGGTCTGCACCCGAGATCCTGCGCGGCCTCCGCGAGGTTTTTATCGGTCTGCCTGAGCTTGGGCAGGACCGTGAGAATGACGTAGGGCAGATTGAAGGTAACGTGGGCAATCAGCATTGTGCCGAAGCCGAGAACCGAATCCGATCTTATGATTCTTCCGATAAAGACGAAGAGAAGCATCATAGAAACACCGGTTACTATTTCGGGATTCGTCATCGGTATATTCGTGGTTGCCATCAGCCCCGTGCGGAAAGGCCCCTTGCGGAATTTTTCGATGCCGACCGAGGCGGCGGTGCCTATGACCGTCGCGAGCAGGGATGAGCAGACCGCGAGGATAAGCGTGTTTCTCAGAGCCGCTATCGCCGTGGCGTCGGTCATAATCATCTTATACCACTGCGTCGAAAAGCCGGAGAATACGCTCGTGCTGCTTGATGAGTTAAAGGAGAAAAGAAGGAGCACGATAATCGGAGCGTAGAGAAAAAAGAAGACGAGAAATGTGTAGAGTCTGTTGAATATCTTCATATCACCATTTCCCCCTCTCCCTCGGAGAAATGATTCATAATCGCCATGCTTATGACTATGAGCACCATAAGCACAAGCGAGAGCGACGCGCCGAGATTGTAATTATATGACTGCTGAAACTGTCTCTCAATAACGTCGCCGATAAGGTCAAACGAGCCGCCGCCGAGCTTCTGTGAAATGTAGAAGGTACTGACAGACGGAACGAAAACCATCGTGATTCCGCTGACCACTCCGGGCAGGCTCATCGGGATAATGCATCGTCTGATGACATTGAATGTGTTTCCGCCGAGGTCCTGGCAGGCCTCAACCATTGAGTAGTCGAGCTTTGCCATAACCGAATAAATGGGCAGAATCATATAGGGCAGGAAATTATAGACCATACCGAGTATGACGGCGCCGCCCGTGTTAATCATATGAACGGAATCTATGCCGAGCTTATTGAGAAATGAATTGATAATGCCCGTATCCTGCAGCAGGGCAATCCAGGAATAAGTCCTGATAAGGAAGCTCATCCACATGGGGAGCATAACGAGCAAAACGAATGTCCTCTGCGCCTTGTCGCTTTTTTGAGAGATTATATAAGCGAGGGGGAAGGCGATAAGCAGGCAGATAATCGTCGCCACGATGCCGAACCATATCGAGCGAAGGAATGTTGGCAGATATTTCGGCAGAGTCTGTATATAGATAAGGGTAAAATCGCCCGAAGCGTTTGTGAAGGAATAATACACCACAAAGATAAGCGGGGCGATTATAAAGAGGGCGGCCCAGACAATGTAGGGCGAGGCGGCCGCTCTTGAAGCAAAAGAAGCGCGTTTGCTCATTCCTCTTCCTCCGCTTCTTCCTCATCATCCTCCTCGGGGTTTGAGAGCTCGTCGAATTCCTCGCTGAAGGAGCTGTAATCTCCGAACATACCCGAATACTCGGATTTTTTCATAATGTGGATGGCGTCGGGCTCAATATAGAGGCCTATCTCGGAGCCTTCGGCGACGAAATCCGTGGTCTGAATCATCCACTTGAAGCCGCCGATATCGACGATAATCTCAAAATGAACTCCCTTGAATGTGACGGAGGTGACAACGCCTCTGAGCATCCCGTTTTCAGTGGATACCACGTCAACATCCTCAGGCCTTACAACGACGTCAACCGCCTCGTTTCTGCCGAATCCCTTGTCAAGGCAGACGAATCTGTGACCGGAGAATTCGACAAGGCAGTCTTCTATCATAACGCCGTCAACGATATTGCTCTCTCCGATGAAATCGGCGACGAAAGCGTTTTTGGGCTCATTGTATATATCAATGGGGGAGCCTATCTGCTGAATGATACCGTTATCCATTACGACAACGGTGTCAGACATTGAGAGGGCCTCCTCCTGGTCGTGTGTAACATAGATGAATGTGATTCCAAGACGCTGCTGGATATTCTTGAGCTCAACCTGCATATCCTTGCGGAGCTTCAGGTCGAGCGCGCCGAGCGGCTCGTCAAGCAGCAGAACTCTCGGATGAACGGCGAGTGCGCGGGCGATGGCGACTCTCTGCTGCTGGCCGCCCGAGAGCGAATTTATATTTCTCTTGTTGAAGCCCTTGAGGTTCACGAGCTCAAGCATCTCTTCAACAGTGGATTTTATTTCTTTTTCGGGCAGTTTTTTGATGCGCAGACCGAACGCCACATTCTCAAAAACATTGAGGTGAGGGAACAGGGCGTATCTCTGGAATATTGTATTTACCTGCCTCTTGTGCGGGGGGAGCGAATTGATTTTTTTGCCGTCAAAAATAACCTCACCCTCGTCGGGGTCTATGAAGCCGGCAATAATCCTCAGGGTCGTGGTTTTACCGCAGCCCGAAGGACCGAGCAAGGTCATAAACTCCTTGTCACGAATGTAAAGGTTAAGATTTTTAAGCACCTGATTATCCCCGAATGTGACGGAGATGTTTTTTAAGTCAAT